>DRLW01000747.1 GCA_011375275.1 Bacteroidota bacterium | reverse complement strand
GGGAAAGTTGCTTTTTGTAAACGAAGCCAGCGGTGACACAACAGAGATCGATTTGCCGATCAAATAGTCTGTTTCGCTTAACCTTTCACTCTTTCTTCCCATCCACCTCCATCCCATCTCCCGGCGATAGGCCTTTCGCGTCACCGCCATTTCACCTTCCCGAATGCCGGTGAGTATCTCGACGCGATCATCTTTCATGATGCCCGGCTGCACCAACCGCTTTTCGACGTGGGTTCCGGTCAAACCGAAAACACACCTTCTTCTTCAAGCAAAGGTGCTCACAGCACTACCACGGCATGGCGGTGGCGCCCTCCCGCAAAGGACAGCCGCACCAGCATACCAGGGCTGAATTCACTGCTTCGCTTATCCAGCCGCAAGCGAATCTGTACCGTCTGCAGAAAGAAAGTACTCGATACTTCTCCGCAGCGGGCGCTTTTCAGGGGCTGGCTTCGGCTATGGCCTGTTCATAGATCGCGATCAGCATGCGGTAGTTTGTTGCGCTGCTGTAGGTTGTCTGATACTCGCGGCGGGCGGCGCGGGAGGCGTTTTGCAGGGCGGCTGCGTCGGCGTTGAAGGCGCGCAGTTTTGCAGCGGCGGCGCGGCTCTGCAGCGGTGTGAAATGCACGCCACAGTCCGGGGGGACAACCGCGGGCAGCGCGCCGAGATCGCTCACAGCCACGGGCACGCCGGCAGCAAAAGCCTCGAGCACGACCAGGGGCAGGCCCTCCTGCCACAGGGAGGGCACGACGAGAAAGCGCGCGCCGGCGAGCAACTGCGCGCGGCGCTCAGGCGTGATCCGGCCGAGAACGCGGACCTGCGGCAGCTCATCCGTACGCGTGCGCACTGTTTCCCGCAGCGGGCCATCGCCGGCGATGCGCAGCGGAATGTCCGGCAGGTGCTGCCAGATATCCAGCAGGCGCAGCACGCCTTTTTCCCCGGCCAGCCGCCCGATGAACAGGACGTAGTCCGCTGGTGTGCGTTGCTGCGGTTCGGTGTCGGGCAGAAAATTCGGTTTCACCACCAGCTTCTCCTGCGGCAGGCCCAGTGCTGCAAAGCGCTGCCGGTGCCAATGGGTCAGCACGATGAAGCGGCTGACGGAGGCCAGCGGGCCGGCGGGTTTGTGCAGGGTGCGCAGCATGGCGGCGACAGCGAGGGTTTGCGCGCGCGAGCCGCGGTAGCAGCCGTGCCGCACGCCGGCAAACAGCGAAGTTTCGACGCAGGCGTGGCAGATGTGGCCGTTGCGAAAGAACGTTGCTGCGGGACAGTACAGGCGGAAATTGTGCAGGGTCTGCACCACGGGCACGCGGCGGCGGGCGCAGGCCGCATAAATCGACGGCGACAGCAGCGGCAGGATATTGTGCACGTGTACGACATCCGGCTGCAGGCGATCGAGTTCAGCGAGCAGGTCGGTGTAGCTCTGCCGCGACCACGCCGTGCGCCAGAGCAGTGCACTTTTGCGCGCCACGGACAGCGCGGCGATGTCGCGGTTGTCGCGCAGAAACAGGTGCACTTCCTGGCCGTGGCGGCGCAACAATTCGCACTCGGCATCGACGACGGCATCCTCGCCGCTGCGGAGCTGGTAGCGATTGTGGACGATGAGGATCCTCACGGCTTTTGTACCCGGCGGTAGCGCTGCGGGATAAACTCGATGAGCTGCTCAGCCAGCTCTCGTGCAACGATGGCATGCCCGGCCGCCGTGGGGTGGGTGTCGCGGATGCCGCGCACGATCAGGCGATGGTAATCAAACCCGTGCTGCTGCAGGAAAGCGCGGAAAGCCGGGAACAGATTGACGAGGGGGATGTCGTTGCTGCGCAGAAAGGTGAGCATGTCGTTTTGCGCCCGGCTCTCTGTTTCCGGCCGGCGCAACTGGTAGGTGACGGGAAAAACCACTACCACGAGGGGAATGTCCCGCTCGCGCAGGAAGGCGTGCATGCGCTTCAGCGTCTGCTGCATCTCGCGCCAGCGTGCTGAGGTGATTTTCATATCCATATAATCGGGATAGTAGTCGAACAGCGCCAGCCCTATGGTTTCGACGGCGTTTTTCAGCGCCAGCACCAGGTGGCTTTTTTTCAGCAGCCCTGTGAGGCTGATGGTTTGCGGAGCGGTGTTGTGCGCTGCGCCGGTTTGCTGCGGGCCATCGCCGGTGAGCATCACGGTCGTTTCGTCGGCGTCGTTGAAGACAAAGCCGAGCACGACGAGGTCCGGCTGGTAGGGCATAACCACCTGCCGGAGCTGGGCAAACTCCTGCCAGGTATTGTATCCCGGTACGCCGAAGTTGCACACTTCGACGGCAAAACGATCCGCCAGCCGGGCGCGCAGGCGGGCGGGATAGATGAGGTTTTCATCATACACGCCGAGGCCGAAGGTGTGCGAATCTCCAATCACGGCGATGCGAAACAGGCTGTCGGGTTTTTGCACGGCACAGGCCGGGCCGCGGAATCCGGCAGCATTGACCGTGTACTTTTCACTGCTGTAGCCGGGAGTCAGCTCCCAGATCAGTCCGGGCACGGTGCTGGCGCGGTGCAGGCCGGCCAGCCCACCCGCAGCCGGCTTTGGCCACAGGCGCAGAACCAGCTCGCCGAGGATGGCGAGGAGTGCGAGGGTGAGGGCGAGCAGCGCCAGTCCGGAGCGTTTTGATGGGCGTTTTTTATCTGTCCGCATCGTACCTGGTTATCCTATTCTCTCAGTATCGGGCTGAAGCCGTGTTGCACCACAAAGGCCACGAAGAGCACGAAGAACGCTGAAGAGTTGGGAAATCAGTTCCTGCATTTCACCATGTCTGTCTTTGCGTCCCTGGAGTCTTTGCGGTTCAAAAAATGCACCGATGCTATTCAACTCAGTAGCAGCGAGTTTTCATCGTTTTTTGTCTCACGCACCGCTGTGACGGCGCACCGTTTTCTCACAAACAATCCGTTGCGTCGCAGCGGCGTTGCGTGATTTTTTTGGAATAAAACGGCAGCATGCAAGGCTGTTTGAATGGATTGAGATATTCATTTATCAGTATCTGCTGTCAGGCTACCAGCCCGCCATCCACGCTGAGGGTTGTGCCGTTGATGAACGCGGCCTCGTCTGAAGCGAGAAACAGGT
>DRLW01000746.1 GCA_011375275.1 Bacteroidota bacterium | reverse complement strand
GGAGCAGATTACCATCGATGAGTTTGCACGCACAGAGCTGCGCGTCGGGCGGATTCTTTCCGCGGAAAAGATGAAGGGAGCGGATCGTTTGCTGAAGTTGCAGGTTGATCTCGGTGCAGAAAAGCGCCAGATTATCGCCGGTATCGCACAGCACTATTCGCCGGAGCAACTGGCGGATCGCAAAGTCGTCGTTGTGGCGAATTTGAAGCCCGCGAAACTGCGCGGGGAGCTCTCCGAGGGCATGGTGCTGGCGGCTGTTGCAGACGATGGCAGCTTATCCCTCGTGGCTCCGGATGAAGCGACGCCGGTTGGCGCCAGGGTGAGGTGACCGTGGAGCTTATCGATACCCACCTGCATTTGCAGTTAGAACACTTCGACGAGGATCGCGATGTCGTGGTCGAACGCGCCCTGGCTGCCGGGGTGACGCGCATGATCACGCTGGCGACGGATTTAAAAACCAGTGAGCAGGTCATCGCGCTGGCGGAACGGTACGAAAGTGTGTTCGCCGCGGTCGGGGTCCATCCAACGGATGTGCACAAAGCAGCCGGCAGAGATTATTACGAAATCGCAGACCTGTCCAGCCATGAAAAAGTTGTCGCCATCGGCGAAATCGGCATGGACTTTTACTGGGATACCTCGCACGCGCGCGAGCAGGAACGGGCCTTTCAACTGCAACTCGAAATGGCAGCAGACCTCGGGCTGCCGGTAGCGATACACAATCGCGATGCCGGAGAGGCGATACTGAAGGTTCTCGATTTTGTCGGCGACGGCCTGCCGCAAGGGGTTTTTCATTGTTTTGCGGAAAACGGCGATTATGCCCGCACGGTGCTTGACAAAGGCTTTCATATTTCATTCACGGGAAATCTGACCTATAAAAAAAGCGAGCTGCCGCAGGTGGCGGCGGAAGTTCCGTTGGAGCGGCTGCTGCTCGAGACCGACAGCCCGTTTCTGGCTCCGGTCCCCAAACGCGGCAAGCGCAATGAGCCGGCTTATGTGAGCTATATCGCAGAAAAGCATGCGGAAGTGCGCAACATGTCCATCAAAGCACTGGCGGCAGCAACGACGGCAAACGCCGAGAAGCTCTTTGCGCTTCCGGCACAGCCCGGAGCACATCGTCCGCAAGAAAACACTGTGGTGTCATGAGTGGCTGAGCATAAAAAGTTTGTAGCACGGAAAAGCCTGGGGCAAAATTTTCTCCAGGACGAAAACGTGGTCAGAAAGATCATCAAAGCAATAGATCCAAAGCCGGGAGAGCTGATAATTGAGGTCGGTCCCGGCTTTGGGGTTTTAACAGCCCCGCTGCTGGAATCCGGATGCCGCTATGTTGGTGTTGAGGTGGATGACCGGCTGATTTCCGGACTGAGAAAGCGCTTTGGTCAGCGGGATAATTTTACGCTGTTCCATCAGGACTTTCGCCGTTTTGATGTGCGTTCCGTGATCACTCATAGCGGTGAAAAGGTGCGTCTCGTCGGGAATATTCCCTATCATATCACCAGCAGCATTATTTTCACGGCATTCGATTTTTTCATGCACCTGCGCGATATGACGCTGATGGTCCAGCGTGAAGTAGCGGAACGCATCGCAGCCGCACCTGGCTCGAAGACCTATGGTATTCTGTCCGTCATCAGTCAGACCTATGCGGTGCCGCAGGTGCTGTTTCATGTGCCGCCGACAGTATTCGTGCCCCGGCCGGATGTCGAGTCGAGTATCGTGAGCTGGGATTTTCAGGCACCGCGGCCAAAACCGCCTCAGGATGCTGCGTTGTATGCGCGTCTCGTTCGTACGGTCTTCAACCAGCGGCGAAAAAAGCTGCGCAACACCCTCAAGGGACTGGCTGACGCCGAAAGCATCGCGGCTCAAACCGGGATCGATCTCAGCCGCAGGCCCGAAACTCTTACCGTCGAGGAGTTTATCGTGCTGGCAGATACCATTTTGAGCATGCCGGAAAACAGGAAGTAAAGACCATGCCCATCGAAGAAAAAGATCTGAAAACCATACTGGATGATATCAGCTACCTCATCGCCGCCCGCCAGGAGGCCAGCGTCAAAGCGATGTTGCTGAGTTTGCGCTCAGAGGATATTGCGCAACTGATCAACCACCTCAAGAATAAAGAAGAACGCCTGTATGTGTTCAAACTGCTGGATACCGAGAGCGCCTCAGAAGTGATCATGGAGCTGGATGAAGTCGTCCGCGAGCAGCTCGTGGATCATCTCGGTATGCGCGAGCTGGCTGAGCTGGTCGATGAAATGGATTCGGATGACGCGGCAGACTTTGTTTCCGAGCTGGACGAAGAAGTCGTCGATGAAGTGCTGGAAAACGTCGAGGAAGAAGACCGCGAAGAGGTGCGCCAGCTCCTCGAACACGAGGAGGACACGGCCGGCGGTATCATGGCGCTGGAGATCATCGCGGTCAACCAGAGCTGGACCGTCGATCAGGTAATTCAGGAAATTCGGCGCAAAGCAGACGAAGTCGATGATGTGTACAATGTTTATGTGGTCGATGACGAAGGCAAGCTGGTCGGTTTCGTTACGGTGAAAGATCTGATCATCGCTTCGGGGAATACCATCGTCAAGACGATCATGGATCGCGATGTGCTCTCCGTGCCCGTGACCATGGACCAGGAGCAGGTGGCTAATTTTGCGAAAAAATATGACCTTGTCTCTGTTCC
>DRLW01000745.1 GCA_011375275.1 Bacteroidota bacterium | reverse complement strand
TCACCGGGCCCGGCCCAGATACCGATATCTGTCATCCCGGCCAAGCAAAGCGTGGTGCCGGGATCTCATCTTTTCGGGCAGGTGCCAAAGTCCGGGAGATTCCGGTCTTCCCCTGCGGGGAAACCGGAATGACGGTTCTGGCCCAGGCAGGTGCTGTGCTCAGGCAGGCTGGTTGAAAAGATGTAGCCTTGCGGAGTTAATCAGGCAACACAGTATCCCTGCCGGCTCGCTCTCAGTTCGTGCCGGAGAGTTGCGGGTGGATGACGATATCGATGCGCCGGTTTTTAGCCCGCCCTTCGGCAGTCTCGTTGTTGGCGATGGGATTGCTTTCTCCGAATCCGCGGGCTTCTATCCGTGCCGGATTGATCTCCATATTGGCGAGCAGATACTGGCGCACAGCGATGGCCCGTTCTGTTGACAGCCGCAGGTTGGCCTGGTCGCTGCCGTGCGAATCGGTGTGGCCGTTGATCGAAACCTGGCAGTCCGGAAATGTATTGATCGCTGCCTTGACTTTTGACAGCAGAGTGAAATACTGCGGCTCGATGACCGACTTACCCACGCCGAAATTAAGCCCCTTCAGACGGATCAACACTGAATTTCCCTCCCTCAGCACATGAGCTTCCTCTCGACCGAACATCTGCTCAACTCGGGCAAACTGGGCACGGACACGTGCCTGGGCCTCGATGCGGCGCGCCAGCGCTGATTTTTCCCTCGTAACCCCGCCGAGTTCCTGCTCCAGCTCTTTGATGCGCGCTTCCTGGTTGCTGATCAACTGATTGCGCTCTGCAAGCTCCTGGCTGAGGTACTGCGTGCTGTCGATATAGGTCTTGATGAAGTTGATGATTTTCGTGGTGGCACTGCCGAAGCCGTTATCGAACTTCGGGACAAAGTCGATCTCGACGGCGATTTTTTTCAGCGGGCGCTCGGTAGCGAGCAGGATATCTTCCAGCCCCTGGTCGGCGTCCTTGATTTTGCGGATAGTATTTGCGAGATAGATGGCATGCCGGGCTTCATATTTTGCCTGTTGGGCGAGATTACGAGCCACATCGGTATCGTAGCGGTTATTGACCAGCTCAGCCTCAGCCTGCTGGATCAGCTCGCGTGCTCTGCGCAGCGTACGCGGTGCATAATCCTTGACGTCCTCGTTATCTGCTTTGCGCAGGAGCTCCCAGGTTTCCGCCAGATAGTTGACCTTGATGGCCTGCAGCTCAGCCAGCCGGTAGATTTTTTCCGCCTCATCGGCTTTTTTCCGCGCATCTTTCATATCACCGCTTTCCAGTTCACGCGCGGCCTCGAGGAATTTTTTCTCTGCCCGTTGCCACTGCTCGGCCGCGTAGCGCGGGGCGTCGGAATTGACCGCATCGGAGCGTGCCTTCAGGTGTTTGCCGAAGGTGACCCGCGCTACATCCGTGGTGCCCTTTGCTTTGGTGAATTCCCGGGTCGCTTCGGCCAGTTTTTTGCGGATTTTATCGATGTTCTTTTCTTTTTCCGCCTCACGATATTTTTTTAATCCGCGTGCATAGCTCTTCGGTGAGAGAATATCAGCCTGGGCATCGATAGCAGCCTGCATGGCCGTATTGGCCTCACGGAACAACGCCGCGCGGACGTCTTGCCCCTGCGCGCTGTGCACGAGAACCAGGAAGAAAATAGATAGCAGGATTGTGATCGTGAACTTCCTTTTCCACATCATGGTTGAAGCCCTTTCTTATGTGATGCTTGTGTCGTTATGCAGTCTGTTGTCATCTTTCAATAATTATACCACCGCTGGCTGTGGCAAAAGCGGGTGGCACAGGATCAGCGTTTTTTCTTCTTCAAACCGATTTTCCCGATGACCGAGATGAACAGTGCAGAACCAAGAATCGACCAGATGACCGGAAAACTCTGCTCACCGAATTTGAGCATGAAAAATTCCGGCAATGACAGCTCTCGCGCAATCCAGACGCCGAGAACAGCCCCGATGAAGCCGATAGCGATGGAGGTGATGCAGCCGCTGCGGGTGTAACCGCTTATCGCTTGTCCGATGGAACCGCAGATGCCGGCGACAGCGAGCAGCAGGAAGAAATCCGTAAAAGACATATCTGCACAATCCTGATTTTGTGACGGGATAGTGGATGGAAAAAACAGGGGGAACAGGAGAAAGGATCGGATTCCCTGTGTTTCAGATTACATTTTTCCTCGAGCGAATTACGTTATTGAATATACAGGAGCGAATGTGAAGACGCAAGAGAATATTCTTCAGCGCAGCCGGTGCTCGCCGGGCCGATCAGATCGTTGGAACGATTCTCGTCGCTGCACAAGCGCGGAGTACTCTGCAGGGAAGAAATCGGAGAAGGGAGGCGAAAACGGTTCTGTCTGGTTATGAGTTCGTGTTGGCGAGTTTATCGAGGGCTTCTCCGCTGAGGCGAAAAACCGTCCACTCATCCATAGGCACAGCGCCGAGGGATTTGTAAAAGCGAATCGCAGGTTCGTTCCAGTCGAGGACAGACCACTCAAAACGGGCGCAATCGCGTTCGCTTGCGATGCGGGCCAGGTGTTGCAGCATGGCCTTGCCAAAGCCTCGCCCGCGGAACGCAGGTCTGACGAAAAGGTCCTCGAGGTACAGGCCGGCTTTGCCTTTGAACGTGGAATAATTATGGAAAAAGATCGCAAAGCAGACCGCTTCACCTTCGTGGAAACCGAGCAGGCATTCCGCTGCGCGCCGGTTTCCGAACAAGGTGTCGCGCAGATTTTCTTCGCTGGCAACCACCTCGTGGCTCAGCTTTTCATATTCCGCCAGATCGCGGATAAACTGCAGAATGGTGGGGATGTCCGCTTCCCTGGCCTCGCGTATGCTCAGTTGGTGCTGTTTTGACACGGTTTTTTTCCGGTTCGTGATGCAGGCTGTGTTGATGGAATGCCCGGCGCTTATGACCGGCCGGGACTGTGAAAGTCGTATTTTCTGCGCGTGACAACCTCGATGCCATGCTCGGAACTGTGTTTGCGGAAGCCGAGCAGGTGGAAAATTTCGATGACGAACCAGCGCGCAACATTTGTATTGACGATGTAGCTGAACGGTCGCGACGGATGTTTGTGGATTCCGGGCAGCCAGTGCACGATTTTATCGGCGTGCAGGCGGCGCAGCAGCGCGGAAATTTTCAGCCAGAATGGGCTGATGCTGCGCGCGACGAAAAAGCCGTCGTCTCCCAGCCCCTGGTACAGAGGCATGAGAATGCGACCACTCTGGTAGGAATACACCGGCCCGCGTTTGTCGTGGGCGAGGAGTTGACCGGCGCGAATTTTCTGCAGGTTTTCGAACCCATGTTCCATTTGAAAGCGATCCTCAGGATGTATCGCATGGCGATAGCGCACTTCGAGAACAGGAGGCACACCGCGCGCTGCTTCTTTCAGCAAACGCCGTTTGTCGTTGAGCAGAGGGAACTCTTTTTCATCGATGCAGCCGGCTGCAGCCAGCACAAGCCAGATGACCGCCTCGTGGATATCTGTCGCCTGGGGGGCGTCGTGTGGCCCGGTTTCGAAAACCAGCCCGATGTGCCCCTGATCGGTGATAAACTCCATCAACGTGCCGCTGATGGCTTCTTCGAGTCCGAGGATCATCGGCACCGGGATGCGTGCAGCGATGCGCCGGTTGCGCAGTGTATCCCCAAAGAGGCAAAAAGGGCGGCTCTGTGAGGATGTGGTGTGCAGATCGACGAGAATGGTTTCGCCGTCATGCTCTGCAATGGCGCCAGAGATCACCTCGTGGAGCGCCAGCAGTTCCTGTTCCTCCGCGCTCAGGGGCTTTGCGCTGCTTTTGAGTTTCTGCAGCAGCTCGGGTTTCCACATACGATTGAGGTCCTGGTCGAGATACCGCTGCTTCCTCTCCAGGGCCTGGAGGTTGCCGGCCAACGCGAGGAATTTTCCTGCGAAAGCTTTCGCCTGTCTGCGCAGGGAGTCGAGCACACGCAAAACAGCCTGTACCCCTGCGGGTTCGTTGCCATGCAGCCCCCCGACGACGATTACCTGCACCCCTGGCTTGCGGCCCTGGTACCTGCCGAGTACCCGTTCGAGTCGCTGGCTTTCTGTGTCTGATTCAGTGATGTTTTTTACTTCCGGGCTGTACATCTGAAAGAATCCGATTCTGTGTTCACAAGGTTCGGTGTCGGCCAAATATGCCTCGTTTCACGCTATGCTGGCGCCGGTTCGGTATGCAGAATAAAACTTATAATTAAACGACTTTCCCGGTGAAATGCAAGCATACAGTGCCAAGCTGATAACAGAAAAATTCAGGATCCTAAGGGCATGTCTTCAGACTCTGCTTTTTTCACCGGACTGAAACCACCGCTGTCCTTTGGGATGAGCCGGGCAGCCTGATGGCGCGAGGCGCTCCACTTCAGCATGCGCATCAGCTTCTGCGTCGCCTGCTCGATCTGGGTACTCCAGAGATGATCCCGCCAGTAACTCGCAAGAGCAGCCCCGGTTCCTGCGCCGAGAAGAAAAATGATGATATCCGTGATATCCGACACCTGTGTCGGAATGAGAAGCTGAATGAGTTCGATGCTCAGGGCCAGAGCCAGTGCAGCAGCAAACACCCGAAAAAGTCGCTCCTTAACGCCGAGCAGGCCAAATCTCCTGGCCAGAATGAAACCCGGGAGAACGGCCAGGATGAAATATATAAACTGGTGCCTGTAATAGACTATCCCGGATTTGTATAACGTCGTCGTATAGGGCGTCAGATTGATTTCCGGGGTCAGAGTTTGCATATCGCTGCTGGCGATCAACTGGAAGGGATAAAATGAGTGCACTAAAAAAGCCAGCGCATAAAGCCCCCAGGCAGTGCCTTGAATTGAACGATACAGAGCGGCATCGCGGACATGGAAGCGCCGCCAGAAGAAGGAAAGAACGAGGTAAAGCATCCCTCCCGCAATGATGCCGGCCATGATGGCGATCAGAACGACCGCTTCAGGCCCGCGCCAGTGTTTGAAGAGTTGCAACAGAGTAATGCCGAAATAGAAAAATGGAATGCCGAGAAATGCCGCTACGCCGAGCTGTCTGCGCTCCTCCTGAAAATGCCAGTGTATGGCGAGCAGAAGGAAGCAGGTAATCCCCATGCTGAAGACAAAATTTTCCACATCACTTTGCTGCAAAGGCCGGGCAGAGAAAAAAGGCAGCCTGTCCAGAGAATCCGACCATTCGTACAAGTGCCTTTTCAGCCGCCGTAATTTAAAATTAAAATGAAAGGGGATGAGCAGCGTGATGGAGTGTGCGAGAAACAGCACGGTTGAGACGAGAAACAACGGCCGGGTCTTGTAAAAATGCAGCAGCCTGCTCAGGCCGGAATCCAGCATGGCGAAACAGCGCCTGACGAACAGCGCCCCGATGAGGGTGCCGAAAATGTTGCTTATCAGATCATTGATTGATGTGACGCGCGTGAGCTGCATAAATTGCAGCAGTTCGACCGAAAAACTGAGGGCCGCACCGCCGAGGAGTGTTCGGATAAAAGCACGGCGCGGACCGCCTTCCCGGCTCTGAGCCAGCATGTAGCTCATCAGAAAAAAGCCGAAGGGGATGAAAAAAACGATGTTGGTGATGATATCCGCCCCCGAGGCTTTTTTGCCGTTGGCGCGCAAAAAGGGGATCTTTTCCGTTTCCTGCCAGCCCTTGCTCAACGTTTCAGCAGAAAAATCGAATTGAAACGGAATCAGAGTCAGATAAATGATCAGCAAAAAGAAGAAGATCAGAAAACGCTTGTAAACCTTCGGGCTTACAGATGCTGAATAGTGCGGTGATGTCATACTATCCTGTACGTCCTTAACCTGAGAATTCATAAATTCTGTACTATTCTGTCCGGTTATCCGGTTAACTCAGCCCTGCTGTCGCTTTTCAACCAGTCTGGCAGAAGACCCTCTCGCCATCCCGCGGGAGTGGGATGGCGCCCCTGGTGCCGTTCCCGCGGCTGGCACACAAGCGCAACGAGATGCCGCCTGCCCCGAAATGGAAAACCTGCGAAAGGGATCCGGAGAACCCGGTTATTTCATCTATCCGGAGAAATTCACACACCCGGACTGTTCCGGGGTATCTCAGTGTGAAATGATGTGCATGATAAGTCGGGACAAGTTTGAAACAGGTATCGTTCAGGCCAAATGCTGGCCTGTGCTTCTTTTTCAATACCGAGTATGGAAATTAATCACGGAAGAGTTGATCGTTTTTTTGCGAAAGCTGCTGTTCGCTGCCTGTTCATTCCGGGCTGCCTGTCTGGCCGATCCCGAGGGTCAGGCTGAATTCCTGCGTCGATAGTGCTCGTAGCTCAAACCCGAGCTGGTGTCTGCCGGGCAGGTGGATGCTCATGCCAAAGCTTGCGGCAACGCGCGAGCTCTGGTAATATAAACCCTCGCTCGAGCTGATGAAGTAATTATTTTCCGGGCTGACCAGGCTGACCTTCTTTGCCCTGTCCACCTGATCGTACAGAAAACTCCCGCCTGTAAACAGTTCATACCTGCCGAATCTTTTTGAGAGAAAAAGAGACGCCTGCGCCACAGCCCAGCGGTATGTGACCTCGTGCCGTTTCCCGGTAAAGTTCGTCGTGGGACTGGTGATGCGCTCCTCATACGCGCCTCGTGGGGAGAAAAATACTCCCTGCATGGCAAGCGTGGTCGTGATGCCGCGCAAGAACGGCACCTCGCTTTGCCACGACAGGCCGGCGCCCGCTGCATACGCGGTTTGCGAAAGAAACGAGGAGAGCTGCGTATCGTCAAAGTCGATGCGCTGCCTGCTGATCCCGCCGAGGAGATAGAGATCGAAGCGGCCTTTGAGACCGAGAGCAAAGCGGCCCAGACCAAGGTAAAGCGCATTTCTTTCCGCCGGCACGATCCGGTGCGTCTGATATCCGGCCTGCACTGTCAGCGATAGCTGGCGCTGGCCGCCGGACAGCAGCGGGATCGCTGTCGCCTGTGCATGAGCCGAAGCCGTTGAAATGATAAATAACGCTACGGTACTGAAAAAAGTTCGAGCTCGCATGGTTCAATTCAGTGTTAAGGTGATCGGAACTGTCGAAGTCACCGTCGTGCCGTTACGGCTCTCGATGCGGAAACTGACACTGGTTGTGGTTTCCCTGGAATCCGGATCACTCGGGTCCATATTGTTGACCAGTGTGACCTGATAGCGCGTGACGCCCGGATCGCCGGTGCTGAATTCCGTCCAGCTCAGTTTGCCGGCCTCCGTATTGGCGATGATCAACGAGCCGGGAACGACAGGATTGCCATTCTCATCATAAAGATAAATCGTAATTTCCGCCCCTTCGCCCGGAGCGATCGACGTGGTGCTGACTTCGGTGTAAAATGTCGAGATCGGGCCGGAAAAGACGACCTCAGTAACACCCCAGACCCGGGCCGGATTGCCGTTGCCATCGACACCTTCGGTCACGGCCAGAATGCGGGCAATGCCGTTATTCTGGCTGGTCGCATCGTATCCGTTGTCGATCACGCCGCCCTCATAATCCGGGATCGGCCCGGGGATGACGGCTGTGCCCTTGTTGAAATCCGGGTGGTTGGCGTTCGGGTCGAGAAAAGTGTTGTAATACAGGGGCACCGTGGGATAGGGCTGGCCGCTGTGCAATGTGACGGTTACCACGCCCTGCTCATCCGTGTACCCTGTGTGTGTCGAGACGATGCCGCCGCTGGTGGTGAAGTACACAGCAGTCCCTGCAGGGACCGGGTTATTATACTTATCACCGACGACCGCGATGACGGTTACCGTATCGTTGACGAAAAACCAGCCAAACATATTCAATGGGTTAGCGCCGACAGAGAGCCGGCTGGTCAATACATCGTTGACGTCTGCGATGAACGGTGGCCCGGCATGGATGATAACATCCGTCGAAGTGGCGGAAATTGCCGGGGTGAGGGGTTGTCCATTGGCATCGACGACTTCAGCGCGAATACGAACCGTGCCCGAGCGGATGCCCGAATTCAGCGAAACCTGCGCCTTGCCATTGATCGTCGGTACCGGATCGCGCGTGCTGATGGACTCTCCACCCCCCGGTGAGGAAACGATGCTGAAGGCAACATGTGTCCCATCAGCGACCGGGTTATTGCGGTCATCGCGAACCTCTGCCGTGATCGTCAGAGCTGTGTTCCGCCCCGAATCTTTGACACCGAGCGAGGTGGGATCATAGGTGAGCAGAATGCTGTTGGGCGGCCCGGGCAGTAAGCGTACCGTCGTGCTGGCCTGGATGGAACCGGTTTGTGCTGTCAGTTGCGCCAGCCCGGTAACACTGCTGGAAAAAGACACTACAGCCGTACCGTTTGCGGTCTCTGCAGATGAGGTGATGTCACCAATGCTGGCGCTGAATGCGACGATCGTGCCGTCCTCGACCGGGTTGCCGACAGCATCGGTGACATAGGCGCGAACCGCGGTCGTGGTTTTGCCGTCTGCGGGCAAGCTGCTGCTGTCTGCCGTGATGCTGATATTTTCCGCTTCGCCAACGACATAGCGGACGAGAACAGTATCGCGCAGTGTGCCGACTTCAGCGCTGATAAACACGCTGTCCGGCGTGCGTGAGCTGGTCAGCAGGCTGACGGCAACGCCGCCAGTGGTGCTTTTCCTGCTTTCGATGGTGCCGCTGCCGGAAATGATATTGAAGCGAATGTTCGTGCCGTCTGGGACCGGGTTGTTGGCTGAATCTGAAACCACGGCCTTGATTTCCGCCTGGCTTTCAGCATTTGCAACCAGTACGGTCGGGCTGGCTGTCAGGGAGAGATAGGTCGGGACAGATTCGCCCATGGTGATGCGCAGCGTGTCGGCGATAAATCGTCCCCACGAAGCGATGACTGTGGCGACACCGGTCTCGGTTGCGCTGGTCAGTTCGGTTTCCGCAACGCCACGCACATCGGTTTCCAGGCTGGCTGGTATGGTGCCGAGACTGGTGCCGAATCGGATCTCCGCATTTTCGATCGCCACGGTGCTCGTCGTCTCTTTCAGCAGAGCACGGATGGCTGCGGTGCTGCGTCCATCTGCTATCAGGGAAGTGGTCGAAGCTTCGAGGCGGAAGCTGATCCCCGTGAAAATGACCTGCTCAAAGGCCTCGATATCGTCGATGGTGGCGCGAATCTGGGCGAGGATATCGGAACGCGAGGGTATGGAGACGAGCTCAACTTCAGCGACACCTGAGCTGTCGGTGGTCACAGAAGCTGGTAGCTGGCCGGCAGAGGTGGTCAAAGAAACTTTAGCTCCTGCAATTGGTTTCTGGTTCGCATCCCGGGCTTCGAGTTGCAGGGTGGTGCTGGAAAACCCGTTGGCGAGCAGAGATTTATCCCGCGCTGTTAGACGCAGGTTCTGGCTGACCTGGGCATCGATCGTCACTTTTGTGCTGTCGAGCTGGTCTGCCAGGCGTGCCCGGATGATGATCTCTCCATAAGTTGGCGGCGCACTGTAGATCGCTTCGGCAACGCCGAGGCGATTGGTGGTATCCACCGGAGTGATAGTGCCCGCGTCCGCACTGAAAGAAACCACCCGCCCAGAAACGGGTTCGGCGTTTTCATCGACGACGATAGCGACGATGCGCGTGCTGCCGCCGATACCGATTCGGGCCGGACTGGCTGTGACGCTGGTCAAAATCGTCAGCGGATTATCATTGGAGGCAGGCTCAGCCGGTGTTTTGGCTCGACAGGCAAAATAGAGTGTGAATACCAGACTGAAAAGAAGTACTGGCACGGGATAGCGTCCGGATATTTTTTTCATAATTCCGTTTGCGCAGAGTTGGATGACAGGTGCAAGATGATTCCGTGATGCCTCCGGGCCTGCAGCGGCCGGGCTCAGGGCATCTCCGGGCACAGAATATGTTTTAGTATCGACAGTGGGGAGGGCTCTCTTGACTGGTGGGAGGGATGGAGATGGCTATCTTTTGCGATAGCGTTCGAGCAGGATACTCAGGGTGATGTTTTTTTCTTCGATGGATGTGCGCAGTTCGCGCTTTTTTTGCTCGTCATCGCAGCGGGAGAGCTCCTGCTGCAGGGCTGAGATTTCCAGTTTCAGGTTGACTTCCCGCGGCAGGTGTCCGCTGGACTGCAACAGAGCATAGGCTGCCCGGGACCCCTCCGGCGCCTTGAAATATTCAGACAGATCGATGGGAGCGCCTCGGCCGGGCAGGTTGTCCAGCTCACCGGATTCCATGGCCTCTTTTATTTTCTGCTCTGCGATTTTTTCGAAAATATGAATCATGTAACCTTGGAGTTTGATTCCTACTTTTTGTCATCCCGCTCCGCTACGAGCGAGAAGCAGCCGAAGTGGCAACACTTCGGGCGCACCGAGCTCCGGAACTTGCGAGTTCCGCTACACAAGCACCGCTACGGGCAAGATGTAGCCGAAGTGGCAACACTTCGGGCGTACGGAGCCCCGGGACTTGCGAGTTCCGCTACACAGGCACCGCTACGGGCGAGAAGTAGCCGAAGTGGCAACACTTCGGGCGCACGGTGCCCCGGATACTGGTGCACACCAGGGCAGAGTACTGCCCCATATGTGCCTGGAGAGAATACAAAATCAGACCCGGACCGTCAAGTTTTCTTTTCCATCACTTCAGCCCTCCGAGTATTCCCGATTTTGGGAAGCTGTTCTTGACCTTTCTCAATATTTGGAAACGAAAGCCGTAAAACACGCCCTGCGCATGAAGGGTAATCATCTGATTTTAGAATGGTTACACCCCCTCCCCCGTGTTTGGTACAGCTCTTGCCTTAGGCCGCCCATAGT
>DRLW01000744.1 GCA_011375275.1 Bacteroidota bacterium | reverse complement strand
CTCTTTCCTTGGCCAGGTTCTGCAGATACTGAATCCGCTGCAGCGTGGCCTCCAGCCGGTTGAGCAACTGCTCATACCACACAGCATCTCCGGCACTGAACGCCATTTCCGTCTGCCGGACATCGAGCAGCAGGCCGATGACCTCCTCATTGCGCAGCATCGGTACGGCAAGCGCACTCGACGGTTTGCTCTCGTAAATCTTCTGCAGCCAGCTTTCGCCCTCCAGCATGCCTTTTACCGCCGGGCGTTTGCTGTGGAAAACAGTACGCAGCAACGTGTCTGACTGAAGAATCTGATCGAATTCCGGGAATGCCGCATATTCATTTACATCGATCTTCTCCCAGTGATGATGGCCATCACAACGCAGAAAAAATGTATAATCTCCTTCTGCAAAGCGGTCTTTCAAATTCCGGAGCAGGGTCTGGATCACCACGTGGGTATCCCCCTTACCCCAGGCATGATTATCGACTTCTTCAGCCACAGATAAAATCTGCGTTCTGCGAATCTGTTCCTGATACAGCCCGGCGTTGGAAATCGTGGTGCCGATCTGGGAGGCGAGGACGTCGAGCAGGCCGGCGTCATCCGCTGTGTAGGCATTTTCCCGGTAGCTTTGTGTGGAGATCACGCCGATCACTTCATCGTGGTGAATAATCGGACAGGCCAGAAGTGAACGCGAGACTTTATTCAGATTACCGAAGGCGTTGAGCTGTCCCCTGTTTTTCTCCAGGGAACTTATCTCTTCCCGCGTCCGGTTTTGGATTACCGGTTTACGGGTTTGTATCGCACGGCTGGCGACGCCCGGGCCCAGGGGCTCAACGAGACGAGGATACCGCTTCCCCTCATCGACAAGAAAAGTATGGTTGATCAGTCCCTCCTCCCTGATCAGCAGACCGACAAAAAAGGCATCAGCATCCATCACTTCTCTGACGAGCTGATAAATTTTCCAGTACAGCTCATCGAGTTCGAGTGTCGTCGGCAGCAGGGTACCGAAACGCATCAGAACATCGAGACGGGAGGTTCCCCTGTCCTTGCCGCCGGATGTATCCGGACTCATCAGCGAGTCGCGCAGGAAGCGTATGAACAGACCGCCCACCTCTGCAGAACCAAAGCGATCAGCCGCTCCCTCCTCCGGCTGAATAAGCACAAAACGATAGCCACCGATGTCCGGATCGAGACTGGCAAGCAACCATTCACCCGGCAGCTTGCCGGCAACAAAATTTTGAAACTGAATACCCTCGCCGGAATCATGTGCCTGCACACTGTCATCTGCCAAAGCCATTATCTGCGCAACCTGTTCTTTGGCCAGAGAGCAGTTATACTGCAGCGGTGAGAGTTCATGTTCTTCAGCGGGCAAAAGGATCAAGCTCTTGACCGACCAGACAGAATGCAGTTGCAGAAGCCATTTTTCCATAAAATTTAACCTGACTATTCGTACTGCGGATAGGCCGTATCTCTCAGCTTTCGGTAAACAGCAGGCCCGGATCCGATTTTTTATACCAGCAGGCAGGGTCTGCTGCCAACCACATTACTCCGCAGTATTGACGCAATGGCGCTTCGCTTACGGGAAGCGGGATACCTGATCAGTGAAAAGGATGCAGAAAAGGACATTCTTTCTGCTTTATTTTTATAATCGCACGTCGCGTACGGGTTGTGGATCGGGAGTGGATGGGTCGCAACGGAAAAACATCCATAAGGTGCCATGAAACAAGAAGATAAAATAGAAAAATACTGTCATGAGTTTCAAGGGAATGTTCATTTATGACAGGAAAACAACAAAGCCCCTGCGAGAGGGGCTTTGCATTATTTTTCGTCATGTTCGGGCGATGAGAGTTATCCCGATCGAGTCACAGATCCGTGCCTTGCCGACCAGGGAATGCCAGGGTAACTGAACACCCGCAGCGTCAATTCATCGCTTTGTACTCTTCATACAGCTTGAGTACAGAAGGAACGTATTTGCTGGTTTCATTCCAGAGAATGCCATCAGCTCTGTTGTTTTTCAACCACAAGGCAGCGATCCGTTCACCGCCATTATAGGCAGCCAGGCCGCCATCGAGTTCATAACTGCGCACCATGGATGAAAGATAGCGGCAGCCGAGACGGATGTTCAAAATCGGATCATAAAGAATATCCTCGGCAGACGTCCATGTGATCCCCTCAACTTCGCTGATGTAGCGCCCGGTCAATGGCATGACCTGCATCAGCCCCATGGCACCCGCAGGCGAAGAAACCCGGGGGTTCCATGAGCGGCCACTTTCATGGGTGATGGTGGCACAGATCAAATCGACATCGAGGTTGGGATATTTGATGCTCATGGCGTAAATTTCGCTGGCGATCTCATACTTGAGCGCTTCAGACATATCCGGATTATAGCGATCGATGATGGTGAGCACTTTCTTGATGTTGTGCTGGCGGATACTATCGGTGTTGATCGCAGCTTTCAACTCAACGAGAGAGCGTTCGAGCATGCGGATCTGAAGAGCGTGGTCGTTTTTCATCCCCACATAACGAAATGAAAAGCCGACAACCGCGGAGCTCAGCGCGATGATTCCGATGATTTTCGAGAGTGCAGATGCTGATGAACCTCGCGAACGTGCTTCCCTGCTGACTTCCCCGTTAGTCATAAATGTCCTCCTTACAAATACTCAGTTCAATCTATTGGATGGAGGGATACGAGTGGTGCGGTGCGAGATGCGTCCCACATTGATATATATTCGTTGATTTTTCGACACGGCGCTTATTGATGGCAAAGAATATGCCAGTACACGAATCGGCCGTCTGGTGCGGATTTCAGCGCTGATAACGACCCATTTTCGGCCACCCTGTCTCACCTTGAGCCAAAACCAGCCATGTTCTACTTGTCGAAATAGTGTAAAGTTCCTCCCGGGAACGCTTGCCCATCATGTTATGACCGCTGCTGGAGCCTGAGTTTATGGCTCTGGTTTAAACGAGCGTCTGCCAATCATGAGCTGAAAAGACCCGCAAAGGGAGTGATGAACCGGTACGCGAGTTTTTCTTACCGCACTTCTACAGGAACTATTTTGCCAAACGACTATTTAATAGAATTGATTTTTATTTTGAAAAGCAGTGCAAACCATTCAGACATATATCCGGCAAGCCAGGAGTCGCCAGCTTGCCCCTCAATTCAAAGAACAACACATGTCACATAGCTGAAGGAGAGTAATATGAGAAGATTAAAAGGTTATCAGATCACCCTGTTTTTAGTCATCGGTGGTATGCTGGGTGCACTTGCCGTCACCCAGTTCGGTACCCTGCCGCAATCTCAGGCTTTTATCAACAACAGCACTGCCCCGGCAGCCGAGGAAACAACACCACCTGCGAAACCGCTGAATTTCAACGATGATCTCATTCGTGATCTCAACAACGCTTTTACGACAATCGCGGAAAATGCTCAGGCCAGCGTCGTCACTATCCTGACCGACAGAGTGGTCAAAAACCAATTCCGCAATCCTTTTGGAAACGGTTCGCCTTTTGAGCGATTTTTCGGCGACATGTTTCCGGCACCGGATACCGAGCAGCATCTGCGCGGCCAGGGTTCCGGCGTTATCGTCAGCCGCGACGGCTATATCCTCACCAACAATCACGTTGTGGATAAGGCGGATAAAATTCAGGTGCGGTTATTCAACGGCAAAAAGGTCGATGCCAAAATCGTCGGTACGGACAGAAGAACCGACCTCGCTGTCGTCAAAGTGGAAAGCGACGGTCTCAAGCCGATCAAGCTGGGCGATTCCGACAAGCTGAAAGTCGGCGAATGGGTTTTGGCCATCGGCAGCCCGCTGCGCGAAAACCTGGCTCACAGTGTTTCCAGCGGAATCGTCAGCGCGAAGAGCCGCTCTCTGCAACTGGCTTCGGTTGAGGATTTCATCCAGACCGATGCGGCGATCAACCCCGGCAACTCAGGAGGGGCACTGGTCAATCTTTACGGTGAGCTGGTCGGCATCAATACGGCTATCGTCAGCCAGAGTGGTGGGTTCCAGGGCATCGGCTTTGCTATTCCCATCAACATCGCCAGGTGGGTCATGGATGGCCTGATCAAGGATGGCAAAGTGACCTATGGCTATCTCGGCATCACGCCGCAGCCGGTCGATGAAAACATTGCCAAAGCTCTGGACCTCGACGATATCAGCGGTGCGCTGGTTGCAGAAGTTCATGAGGATACACCTGCGGAAAAAGCAGGGCTGAAGGCAGAGGACGTCATCATCGCGCTGGATGGTGAAAAAATCCGCGACGATGTCCATCTGCGGGCAGTTGTGGGTACGAAAAAGCCCGGGACGAAAATCACCCTGACGGTCGTGCGTGACGGCAAGAAAAAGGATATCAATGTTACCCTGGGTGAGTTTCCCGAACCTGAAGAGCTGGCTTCGATGAGCGG
>DRLW01000743.1 GCA_011375275.1 Bacteroidota bacterium | reverse complement strand
GGTTCAAAAAAATGCACAGATACTCGGAGCCTTAGCTGAGGTCTGGTTTCACCACGAAGGCCACGAAGAATATTGAAATGTCGAAAAAAATCAGGACCAGCAATTTCAGGCATTTCTCCTTGTTTTTCTTCGTGTCCATCGTGCACTTCGCGGTTCAAAAAAAATGCACAGATGATAGTGAAACTCAGCAGCCAGAACGTTTTCACCGTTTCTGATATGAGAATGAAAAAAAAAGTAACCCGTTCGTTCAACGGAAAGCACGAATCGGTTATAGCCGGGCAGGGGGCGCGTTTCATTACCCTGGCAGCTAAAATAATAACAATGTGTTGCAGTATTAAAGGATTCTGTTCCCGGGGGCAAATCGTTCAGTTCAGGCAGGAATTTTTCAGGCGAACAAATGAAAGCATTGTTACGGTTCCCATGCGCACTTGCTGTGCTGATTTTCTGCAGCACGTTCATCTCGGCACAGACACCTGAGCTGCGCACTGTTGCAGCGCGTTTCGATTCTCTGGAGCAGATCGTGCTGCAGCATGACGGACGGGTGGCAGCTCTTTCCGCGCGCGCAGACAGCCTGGCTGCCATCATTGCCGGCCGCAAAACCGCCGGCCGCGGCGTATTGCAGGATCGTGCCCTCGAAGCAGCACTGCACCGCGCGGATGTGCTGGCTGAAGAACTGCAGGCTGCAGAAGCAGCGCGCGACTCTGCACAGCAGGAAATCCGGCGCATGGCAGTGCGCGTTCTGCGCTATCTCTCCCTCAGAACCGGCACTCTCGAGCGTGAACTCCGGCAGGCAGAAAAACGCGGCGATCAGGCCCTGGTGCCGCACCTGCGCCGGTCACTGGCTGCTGCTGGAGCACTGCGTCGCAAAGCGGAGAAATGGTTGCAATCGGAGAATGCTGCCATCCTGCTGGCGCCGGTTCATATAGCGCCCGGTGACTCGCCGGGGCTGCTGGAAGAAAAAGCCGACCTGCTCATGGATCAGGCCGATGGCCTGCGCCGTAAAGCGCGGCTGTTGCAGCAACAGGTGCAGCAGGCCGAGGCAGAGCAACGGCTGCACAGCCGGTTGCAGGCCTTTGTCGAGGATGTCCAGCTTTTTGATCCGCTTTCCGAATCGGTCGGCAGGGGGGAGGGAGCCGGGCAGGAAAGTTTTTCTCCCGAGCTGCTGGACCGGGCCGGTAGTGCTGTAGATAAAACCGGTGCCAACGAAAACCTCCTGTTCTCAGACGAACTGCTGCTCAGTGTCGGGCTGGCTGAGTTGACAGGCCAGGCCCGCGAAGAAGGCCTGCAGAGCGCGCGCGCCAGAGTGCAGCAGATGCTTTTTCTCGCCGACAGTCTGTCCGCCCGTGCCCGCGATGTGCTCGCGAAAGCCCGCGCGCAGCAACAGGAAGAACGATGAGCCGGCCCGGGGTTCTGGTCGTATTTCTGGCCCTTTTGGCCGTCCCTGCCACGAGCCAGACCGGCGGGAAATGGCAGTTTCAGGCGCGCATGCAGGTGGGCAGTGAATACGACAGCAATATTTTTGAATCGACCCGGTTCCCGGTTGAGGCCATGGCTGCGCGGGGGCTGCTGAAAACCAGTGCCAGCCGTACGCTGGCGCAGGGCAAGCTCGCTCTGGGCTGGTCTGCCGGTATGCAGCTCTATCCCGCGTGGACAGCGGAAAACAAACTCAACCATCTGCTCTCTGCTGCATGGGGCCGCGCTCTGTCGCGCTGGTGGAGCATCTCCCTGAAAGCAAATGCACAGGCGAAGTTTTTTCTGCGCGCGCCTTATGATCACGTCTGGACATGGACGGCTGCCGGCAGTACGTTTCGCCTGCCTGCGGGCCTGCGTCTGAAGGTGCAGGCAGCCAGCGCACGGCTGGATTATCGTGCCTCGGATCGTTTCGATTTTCTCGAACGCAGCCTGGTCGCAGACCTGGGCCGCAGATTTGCCCGCCGTTGGCAAGCCGGACTCGGGGTAGAGCACAGCCGGCTTGAGTTCCTGCGTCCCGCATATTTCGCCGGGGAAAACGGAGTACGCATCATCCGCGCCGCTCAGCAGCAGGATACCCGCCGGACGTTTTTCCTGCGCCTGGCCTATAGCGGCCCGCGCGTCGTCCAGGTTCGCCTCGAACAGCAGAGCAACGATTCGAACAG
Source organism: Bacteroidota bacterium (assembly GCA_011375275.1). GTDB lineage: Bacteria > Zhuqueibacterota > Zhuqueibacteria > Zhuqueibacterales > Geothermadaptataceae > Geothermadaptatus. The sequence goes on along the minus strand of DRLW01000743.1, from coordinate 886 downwards.
CGAAGGATATTCCTGGCAGCGCCGGCGTCTCTACCTTGTCGCCGCTCAGCCGCTGGCGACGAGCTGGCTGCTACGCATCGCGCTCATGGGCCAGCGCAAACGCTACACACCGACTGCTCTCGCCATCCCCCTGATCGAGCTCGACCTCGAACGCAGCGAGAGCAACTACCTCATCATCGACCTCACATACGATCGCAGCCGGCAGTTCTCCTGGCTCATCCGCCTGGCTTTGTACAATAACGAAGCCGCCTTCCGCGGTTTTTATTACAGCAAAAGACAGCTCCTCCTCGGTTCTGAGTACCGTTTTTAAGCCGGAAAATTTCTGACAAGGCAGTCGCCCTGAAAAGCCGGCCCCGGACTTTTCGTGTCACGGCTGGCATGAAATCCGTCTTATGGCGTATGCAGAATTTTGAAGATTCCTGCGGAAATCTGAACATTTTCACGCGTAAAAATCGGTGCCGGCAGGAAGGAAAGACGTTTTCTCCGGCAGAAAGAGGGAAAAAGAATATGGTGCGTGCGTGGCACCGTACTTGCGTTGGTGTTGCCCGAAGTGTTGCCGCTTCGGCTGCGTTTTCGGGATTTGATGTGCTGTGGCCCGAAGTGTTGCCACTTCGGCTACGTTTTTTGGACTTAATCTGAGCGATTCTCTCAATATGAATAACATATTTTTTGTGGCAAGGTATTGTTTTTATTTTAAATGTGAGTCTGCTGATGTCATAATTCCAGTGCAACCCCAAAAGGTTATGGCATGCTGCGGGCAGACAGAGATAAAATATCCACGGCAACCTGGCAGCAGATACTGATAATCGAATATGTCAATCCATTCAAGCAGCTTTGGCTGCTGCTACTTTGTTCCAAAAATACATGCACTTCAGGTGAACGAACG
>DRLW01000742.1 GCA_011375275.1 Bacteroidota bacterium | reverse complement strand
TACGGCATGCCCCGGCGATGAGGCCACCAGCCATGGAAGATAGGGCCCGTATTGCGTTATCATTGTCACCTTTCGATACCGGGTATCCAGCTCGCTTAGCAACCGTGCCCGGCCCAAATGCCAACATGTGTCACTCCGGCCAAACGAAGCGCAGTGCCGGAATGACAGCTCTGGTGCAAGCACGTGCTGTTGTCACGCGTTCTGATAGAAAAGATGCAACCGTGCTGAGTTAAGTGGAAAGCCAGACTTTTTGACAAATAAAGCAGGACAAAAAAACGCCGGCGAGGATAGATGCCGACTGCACGGCGGGAAACTCAGAAAACACTGGAGGGTGTAACTTGAAAGTTCTCAAGGAACCGAAATCGATCGTTGCGCTGTTTGTTTTTTTCGTTTCATTCATCGTCTATACCATGACGGTTGCGCCAACGACCTCATTCTGGGACTGTGGCGAATTCATCGCCTGCTCCTATATTCTCGGTATTCCCCATCCGCCGGGATCCCCCCTGTTCATTCTCGTCGGGCGCATTTTTTCCATCCTGCCCATCGGAGAAGATATCGGCTTTCGCGTCAACATGATGTCCCCGCTCCTGAGTGCCTTCTCAGCCATGTTCACCTTTCTGATCATCGTGCGCCTGCTGGAGGTGTGGCAGGGCAAGGCGGATTCCTTTGAAAAGAAGCTGATCCAGTACAGCAGCGGTGTCATCGGTGCGCTGGCTTTTGCCTGGTCCGACAGCCAGTGGTTCAACTCTGTCGAGGCCGAGGTGTATGCTGCCTCGCTGTTCTTCACCGCTATCGTCGTCTGGCTGGTGCTGAAGTGGATGGATGATGCTGACGCCCCCCGCGGTGATCGCTGGTTGCTGCTGATCGCTTATCTCGTCGGGCTGGCGCTTGGCGTGCACCTGCTCAACCTGCTCGCTCTGCCCATGGTGTTCATGATCATTTATTTCCGACGCGAACAACTGTCTCTGAATTCCGCCGTGAAATGGACTGCCATCGCCGCGGGTTCGTTTGTCGTCATCTACCCCGGTGTGGTCAAATATATCCCGAAAACCATCGAACTCTATTCCTTTTTTCCGGTGTTGCTGCTGCCGGTCATTCTGGCTTTTCTCACCGTACTGGCCGTTCAAAAAAAGAAGCACAACTACTCGTTGATGCTCATGTCGCTGATGCTGGTTCTCGTCGGCTATTCGACCTATAATATGATCTACATTCGCTCCTCGCTCAATCCGGCTATCGATGAAAATGCGCCGGATACACCGGAGAAGTTCGTCAGCTATCTCAACCGCGAGCAGTACGGCGACTGGTCGATTATGGACCGGGCCTCCAGCCTGCAGCGCTCACCCAATGCCCATCTGTACACGAAAAACATCCAGAACCCGGAGCCTGAAGCTGTACGCGATTTTTTCTGGAATTACCAGATCAAAAAAATGTTTGTGCGCTATTTTGGCTGGCAGTATATCGGCAAGGGCGACACCAAAGGTCCCGATGGTCTGATCGCGGAAATCATTTCCGTACGCGGGCTGTGGGGGATTCCCTTCCTGCTCGGGTTCCTCGGGTTGATGCACCATTTCTGGAACGACTGGCGCCGCGCCCTCAGTATATTCGTGCTGTTTATCATGACCGGCATCGCCATCGTCATCTACCTGAACCAGCCGGACCCGCAACCGAGGGAGCGTGACTACGCTTATACCGGCGCCTTTTTCGCCTATGCGCTATGGATCGGGATCGGCGTATCCTTCCTGCTGGAGTACATCTCCGATGCTCTGCGCGACAACGACAAGTTGAAACGACCGGCCCAATTGGCCCTGGTGGCGCTGCTGCTGATCGCCGTTCCGATTAACATGCTGGCCTTCAACTACCGCGAGCACTCCCGCGACGGCAACTACGTTGCCCACGATTATTCCCTGAATATCCTCGAAAGCTGTGAACCTGATGCAATCCTGTTCACAAACGGGGATAACGATACGTTCCCGCTCTGGTACCTGCAAAATGTCGAAGGCATCCGTCGCGATGTGCGCGTCGTCAACCTCAGCCTGCTCAACACGCCGTGGTACATCAAGCAGCTCCGGGATCAGGAGCCGCGTGTTCCCATCAGGCTGAAGGACAGGCAGGTCGATGCTCTGCAGCCGATGTACTGGCCGGACGAACGCGAGCTTGAGATCAGCGTACCGCCGCAGGTCCGCGAACAGTGGATCGAAAAGCTGCGCCAACTGGACCCGGCTTACAAACCAGACTCGAGCATGGGGCTGCGTTTCGTCCTCGGCCCGACGATTCAGGGCCAGGGTATCCGGGTGCAGGACATTATGATCATGCATATTCTGGAAGCCAATCAGTTCAAAAAACCGGTCTATTTCGCCGTCACGGTCTCGCCGGATAACAAGATCGGCCTCGATAAGTATCTGCGCATGGATGGACTGGTTTTTCGTGTGCTTCCGGTTAAAACCAATGGCCTGAATATTGATCCTGATCTGCTGTATAAAAACCTGACTGAAAAATACACCTATCGTAACCTCAACAATCCGGATGTCTATTATAACGATAATATTATCGCACTTCTGGGCAACTACCGCTCTGCTTTCCTCAAGCTGACGCAGCACTATCTGTCCAAAAATGAGAAAGACAAGGCGCTTGCTGTTCTCGATGCCATGGAGCAGGCCATGCCGGAAGAAGTGGTGCCACCGGCTTATCCGGATATGAGTATTCTCATAGGGCAGATGTACCGCCAGGCCGGCAGGCCGGAGGAGCTGAAGAAACGGATCGACAAGCTGCTGCGCGGGACCGATTTCACGCCGGCGCAGAAGTCGCAATTCGTGCCCTATTATGCTCAGGAGTTACGAGACATGGCGGCAGCAGAATCCCTGGCCAGCGAAATTTTGCAGAAAGACCCCAGCCAGTATCAGGCATACGCTTACCTCGTCGAAATTCTGCGCCGGCAGGGTGACTATGACAAGAGCCTGGAAATGGTCGAGAGCTGGCTTGCCCTTGATCCTGAGAATCCGATGGCGAAAAACACACAGAAACAGTTGCAGACGTTGACCGGCAGCAAGAAAGACAGTGCCGGAGCAGGTGAGGAGAAATAGTCTGCCTGGCTGAAGTGTATGGCGGATAACTCGTTCCGGGTATCCAGTTAACTCAACAAACCGGGCTCCGCTCAGATACCGGCATCTGTCATTCCGGCCAAGCGAAGCGCAGTGCCGGAATCTCATCTTTTCCGGCACGTGCCTGAGTCCGGGAGATTCCGGTCTTCCCCTGCGGGGAAACCGGAATGACGGTTCTGTGGCAGGCACGTGCTGTTGTCACCCGGTCTGGTTGAAAAAATGCAACCCTGCTGAGTTAAGTGGATAACCAGAATAACTCGTTGGTATCGATTTAATAAATAATAAGTTAGAATTCCCTTTAGCGCATGTTTTGGGAATTTTTGATTCTCTACTTCAGGCTACTCTGGCGCGTAGCGCGACTGAGTGAATAGACCGGGATGGAAAACGGACCTCTTGTCAGCGTCATCATTCCGCATTATAACGGCAGGGAAATCCTGCTGCGCTGCCTGGCGGCGTTGAAGTTATCCCGCGATGTTGCGATGGAGATCATCCTTGTGGATAACGCCTCGACGGATGGCAGTATCGGGCAGGTGCGGGAAAAATATCCCGCAGTGCGCGTGGTACGCTCGGATGAAAATCTCGGCTTTGCCGGTGGCTGCAACCTGGGGATGCAGCATGCGCGCGGCAGGTATTTCCTGTTGCTCAATAACGATGCTGTGGTCACGGAGCAGACCATAGCCCAACTCGCGGCCTATGCAGAGCAAAACCCTGAGTACGCTGCATTGCAGCCGAAGATCTGTTCCCTGAGCAACGAAGGCTGGTTCGATTATGCCGGTGCAGCCGGCGGCATGATGGATATTTTCGGCTTTCCCTTTGCGCGCGGGCGTATTTTTCATACCATCGAGGAAGACTATGGCCAGTACGACCAGGACGTCGATCTGTTCTGGGCCAGTGGTACATGCACACTGCTGCGCCGCAGCGCGGTTGAAGAAACCGGCATGCTCGACGAGTCTTTTTTCGCGCACATGGAGGAGATCGATCTGAACTGGCGTCTGCTGATCGCCGGGTATAAAGTCGGCCTGGTGTCGCAGGCTGTCGTGTA
>DRLW01000741.1 GCA_011375275.1 Bacteroidota bacterium | reverse complement strand
TACGGCTGGCCTGAGCTGTAACGGCCGATGAGCGTTGCAGACCATCCGTTCTTGTTGATCAGAAAAGTCGTGTTCAGGGTGTGCCGCTGATCCCAGCTCAGCGGAGTGATTGAGACTTTGGGCGAGCCGCCGCCGATGAGGGCGAAAAACTCCTCGTTCGGGTCGGAGTTGCTGCCTTCGACGACCTGGTAGGTGTAATCGATCATGTAGGTGAAAAATTTGGCGCGTGTCTGCGAGATCGACATGGTGATACCGCGCACGTTGGCATAGTCCCGGTTGACGAATGTGCGGTAGGTCCGTCCGGCGAGAACCTGTCCGCCCTGGCCCACGGTCTCAATCGCCGGGCCTGTGCCAATCCAGTCGCGAATATCGCGGTAGTAGCCGGTAATGTCGAGACCGATGGACTCACCGATCTGCTGTTTGAGACCGATTTCATACATCACGGTTTTCTCCGCCTCGAGATCGGCGTTGCCATACAGCCCAAAACTGCCCGCTGCTTTGGGCACTTTGTAATCCGTGCCCTGGTACAGGTTGCGGAACTGCGGACGTTGCAGGAAATATCCGTAGGAAAAGTGGATCACGCCTTTATCAGTGATGGGATAAGCGATGCCGAATCGCGGGCTGAGCTGGTATTTTGGCGAGGGCTTTTTGTACCAGACCGACAGGCGCTCTTCCAGGGACATGGACTGGTATTTATCGTTGAGCGGCTGATAGACGTTCGGGTCGCTCGGGTCTGCGAGCACGTTACCGCGTGAATCAAAATAATCGAACCGGATACCGATGTTCATGATCACGCTTTTGAGCTCGACTTTATCCTGAATGTAGGCGGAAAACTCGATGGGCTTGAAGGCATAGCGGCCTCGGTTGATCGTTGTGTCCGAGGGGATGTACGGCTGGAACGGCCTGATCTCATTGCCGTTGCTGTCGTTTTGCGGAAGAATATTGATGTACTCCTCGTAAATACGATGCCGCTTGAACTCCAGCCCGGCCTTCATCTGGTGCACCATGTTGACCTGATTGGTATAATCGAGTTTGAGCTGGTTGGTGCGCGTGCTGCGATAGAAATGGTTCAAGTCCGTGCCGCTGTTGCGGAAATTATAAGGCTGTTCGATGAGGGAGTCCGGGTGGATATAGCGCGGATCGAGGGGGTCTTCGTAGAGATATCGTTTGTAGCTTTTTTCGAACGTCGAGGCGTTCAGGGTATAAAATGAATTCGCATTGAGGGTATGGGTCAGCTTGAGGCTGCCGGTAAAACCCTGATCGAAGAAAAACGGCCTGCCTTCTGGCGCATAGGCAAAACTATGGTCATAGTTCTGCCCTTTGACATCACTGCCCAGGGCGCTGAGCTGCAGTTGCACGCTGGGGGTAAAACGATAGGTGAGCTTCACCTGTCCGGAATAACGCCGATTCCAGTCCAGGGGCACGGGCTCGCCGTCATATACCTTGTCGCTGCCCTCGGGCAGGCGCTGGCCGAGGAGGTTGCCGTCTTTGTCCCAAACGCGCTTGCCGTACAGATGGCCGTTATCTTTAAAGAAGCGCATCGTGCTGAAAAAAGTAAACTTACTGCCAAAGCCCGGCACCGGCCCGTTCAAACTCATCTGCACATTGCGCGTATTCAGAGGCCGCAGTTTATCCAGACCGATGAAGATATCATTGCGCGAAGTGACGAAATCGCCGGAGTACCAGTTGAATTCACCGTGATACTCCTCGCCGCCATCCTTGGTCACGATATTGACGATACCGGACATGGCCTCGCCATATTCGGCGTTGAATGTCCCGCTGATGACCTGCAGTTCCTCCACCGAGGAGTTCTCGACGATCACCGCCTGCGATTTGTCGTAAGAGTCGGTTATCGAAACACCATCGACAAAATAGGCAACCTCGCTGGAACGCCCGCCACGGATATGGATACCCGAGGGGCTGGATGTAACGCCAGCCTGCAGGTTGAGCACGTCAGACACTTCCTGTACCGGCAGGTCTGCGATCTGCTCACCGGTAACGCGTGACTCCGAGGAGGTCAGATCCTTCTGCACGATCGCCCGTTCCGCCACGACAACCACTTCATCCCCCTGCAAGACCTGCTCTTCCAGGGGGAATTCGATCGTGGTCGTCAAATCGACCGCGACGCGTACATTCGTCAGCGTGTACGGGGCATAGCCGAGATACTGCACCCGGATTTTATACAGCCCCGGCGGGACGTTGAGAATGACAAAGTTGCCATCAGCATCCGTCGCAGCACCGAGCATCCGGGTCAGGGGCACTTCTTTGCCGTCGCGAATCTGTGCAATCAGAATCACATTGGCCCCGGGCAAACCTTCGTTCAGCGCCTTGTCATAAACACGGCCGGCTATCTTGCCGGTGCTGCCGGCAAAAACTACATGCGCTGAAATCAGTACAGCACACAAACCCGATAAAACCACAGCCACTTTTCTGCGCATTCCTCACTCCATCAAACAATAATTAAACTTAATCCTAACCTGAATGATTAGCCAAAAACGATAAAATCTTTTTTACTTGCAAGCTATTGTTATTATTTCAGCTATGCTTCTGCAATTCCGGATATCCAGTTTACTCAGCAAACCGGGCCTGGCTCAGATCCTGACCTCTGTCATTCCGGCCAAGCGAAGCGCAGTGCCGGAATCTCATCTTTTCGGGCACATGTCTGAGTCTGGTTATCCAGTTCACCTCGTACGTCCGCAAACAAC
>DRLW01000740.1 GCA_011375275.1 Bacteroidota bacterium | reverse complement strand
GCACGGTGCTCTGGCTTTCCATTTAACTCAGCACTGTTGCATTTTTCAGCCAGACCGCCAGAGCACAGCACGTGCCTGCACCTGAACTGTCATCCCGGTTTTCCCACAGGGGAAGACCGGAATCTCCCTGACTCTGGCGCCTGGCCGGAGAAACAGATGTCGCTATCCGGGCCAGGCCAGGTTTGTTGAGTTGACTGGATACCCGGAGCACGGTGCTGATTCGCGCTTCTGCAGCAGCGATCGCGCGGCAAACGGGTCGCATCCGGACAACTTTTCGGGTTATTTTTCACCTGTGGCAGAAAACCCTTTACTTCTCAGCGTCGAGATGTTTAATTTTTAGCCTGAGAAATTTTTTGATTTCAAAATACCGTACTTTTCAACCCGGATAGCCATGGAACTCACCGGCCACGTTACAGAAGATCTGCTCGTAGCCTATTTCAGTGATGAGCTCGGCCCGGAGACCGTTCGCAAGCTGCTCAAGCATACCAGCAACTGCGAACCGTGCCGGAAAGAGTACGCCATCATCGAGGGGCTATTCAAAGGTCTGGGCAACATCCTGACGACGGGCGATGCGGCCGGAAACGCGGCAGCCCTGAAAAAGGCCTTGAAACAACAACTGCGTGAAAATAAAATTTTCTACTCCATCATCTATCTGACCGATTTTGCACCCACCCTGGTTGCCTGCAGTTCCAAAGGGCTGGTTCGCGTCATGTTCGGCAGCGGCAGTGAATTCGAATTCATGGAGAAATTGAAAGCCGAATTCCCGGAGCGCTGGTTGATCGAATCCTTTGATGAGGTCGAGCCCTACCGCCGCCAGTTCGAGGAATATTTTTATCACAAACGCCGTGATTTCGACTTCCCCTTTGACCCCCTGCTGCTCAAAAGCACCTTCCAGAAAAAAGTCCTTTTCATGCTGCGCGACATTCCCTACGGGCAGACGGTGACCTATGGCGAGCTGGCCCGTCGCGTGGGTAAAACAGGCGGCGGGCGGGCTGTCGGCAATGCCCTGGGCAGCAACCCTGTACCGATTTATCTGCCCTGCCACCGTGTCGTCGCCGGCAAGGGCAAACCCGGTGGCTTCACCGGAGGGCTCGAGCTCAAGAAAAAGCTGCTCACATTGGAGGGAGTCTCCCTCCACGGCGGGCCTGATCAGCTCGACCTTTTCAACCCTTTCCACAACCAACTCTGAAACCCTCACCGGATATTTTCTTCCTGCACAGGTCTCACCACAAGTTTTTTCCTGACAATGCCGATACATCTGGCAGAAAACACAGCCGCACCCGGGCAGCCTGGGAAATCCAGGATGTCACATCAGCACGGTGGGATAGAGCAAACAACCATTTTATACAATACCATGCAATCGGAACGGAGTGCCCTATGAATTGGGAGAATTTGATCATCAATCTGGAGTGCATCGACAACCTGCCTACTCTGCCAACCGTTTTTACCAAAGTCACAGAGCTGATCAACAAGCCCAACGTGACTGCACGGCAGATAGCCGAGGTCATCGAAACCGACCAGGCCATCTCGATGAAGCTGTTGAAAATCGTCAACTCGCCCTTTTTTGGCTTCAGCCGGAAGATACTCACCGTGCAGGATGCCGTTGTTTTGCTCGGCTTCAACGCTACGCGCAACACCGTTACCAGCATCTCCATCTTCAACACCATGAACACGAGCTCGGATGAAGAGCTGTTTGACATGACCGAATTCTGGAAACACTCTATCGGCACAGGCATGGTCGCCCGCTTTCTCGCGCGCAAAGTGCACATCGACCCGGAGAATGCTTTTGTCGCCGGTATCATTCACGACATCGGGAAAATCATTCTGCAGCAGTACTTCAAGGATGAACTCACCAAAGTCATCAAACTGATGAAAGAAAAGAACAAGAGCTTTTTCGAAGCGGAATTAGAAGTCTATCGTGGTACTCACTGCGACCTCGGCTGCTACCTCGCGGATAAATGGAACCTGCCTTTCCCGCTGGTCGAAGTCATCGACCTGCACCATACGCCCGGAGAGGCGAGCGAAGACCCGAAACTGGTCTCTGTGATCCACATCGCCAACTCGGTGACCAAAGGACTCGGCCTGGGCTTCACCGGCTGGAGCAAAGAGCAGGAACTCGATCCCTATGCTTTCGCCCGGCTGGATATCGTCGCAGCAGACCTTGAGGGCTGGCTCGATGAAATTCAGGATGAAATCGACGGTGCAGAGGAAGTCTTCAACCTGATCAAATAACGAAACGGACAGCGCTGTCAGCCCGTTCCCCGGCACTGCCGGCACCCAGCCCTGCAACGAATTGCCCTGCATGCAGCACTCCACGTAAACACATTCGCTGCGTGCAGGGCTTTTTAATTCCGATGGCGCATAAAGGCCGCGAGCGCTTTCCCGCAGTATCGCATCCCCGGAACTGGCAAGCGCTCTCTTTTTCTGCCGGTTTCCGCATCGTGGAATACCGGAATCTCCTCCGCAGGTGATCAAAGTTTTCAGGACTTTCTCGTTGTGTTTTATCCGGAACTTCGCTACTATTCAAATTCTTTGGTTATACCGTTTCAATCTGTCTGCCTGAGCGGCAGGTGATAAATTAGCCCCTCATCGCGCGGGAGATTGCGGCACTTCGCTGCGCTCCGGCAGGGATGACATGATGAGGCGCTTTTGGCCGGGACAACCTGGTGGGGAATGTGCCGGCGCCAGAGTGACACGGTAGGAGGGCGCGCTCCGTGGCCGGACTGATGCGATAAGGCCACTCCCCTGAGACGCCACTTGCATAGCCACAACTTTTTCGTCGAATCCAATTTTTACGTTATCCCGACAAGCCTGTGCACGATACGCTAATTTATGCATAAGGTCGGGGGAACACCAACACGTACCCGTTTTTGTCGCCGGTTTGTAATGGAGCACCTTCAGCAGAAGCTGGATACAATTTTCCCGGGCTCATCACGGTTTGCGCTGCTCGAAGCCCGGGCCGAACAGCTCGGGCAGTTCGCACAGTGGCACCGGCTGCGGTATCAACGCAGCAGTGATACCGGGCACGAGGGTATCAGCCTGAACATCCTCTCCTTTTCGCCGGACCAGCTCCTGCCCCTGCCCATTCGTTTCCACAAAAACGGCCGCGAGCGGCTGATGCAGGATGCTGATCTGCAGCGCGCAATCGCCAACGCCTTCTGGCAGACATGCTGGGCTGAGGGCGCTCTGCGCACGGCACGCGGTGAAACCTTTCCCGTCGCCTTTGCGGTCACAGACAGGCTAGGGCCCGTGGCTCTCGCTGAGCAGCATATCACCTCAATCGAGGCGCGCAACAATGGCTGGCTCATCGGCACGGAGGAGATCATCGTGCAGAGGCTGCAGGAAAAAACACGCGCCGGCCGGCTCAGCCTGCACGACGGACAACTTTCGGGTGATCTGGATCCGGAAGAACAGGCCTTCCTGCAAAAGTACACTTTTGTCGATCGTTTTATCGGCGATAACTCACGTGTACAAGCCGGGACCAGACCGCTGCGGCAGCTCGTTCGGGTCAACGCCAGCCATCTGATCTCCCGATTGTACGCAGGCGAGCTGGGACACTTTGCCCCCGAAGATTTTCGCGCATCCCTTCTCGCTGCGACCAACAATGGTTTTTTTCTCAATTTCCCGGAGGAATACCGCAATCCGCTCACTGCCATGAACGATCCTGTCGGTCTGCT
>DRLW01000739.1 GCA_011375275.1 Bacteroidota bacterium | reverse complement strand
GTATGCACCAGCTCCTGCAAACGTGCCTGTGAAGCCATCGACTGCAGAATATATCCTTTGAAAGCGTCTTTCGCCCCCTTTTTCCAGAATGCAGCATAGTCGCGCAGCCGTTCGACGCGATGAGCCGCAGTGGTTTGCAGCGTCGTCAGGGAGCTGACAAAATGGTGTCTGATGCGGTCTGCCAGGGTCAGGAGGGTACCGTCTTTTCGTCTGTAGAGCGCACCGGCCGCTCCGTGCCCGGCCTGCTCGTATGTCATGCCGATGGCGCCGTTGATACTCGGCCAGGAATCGCCATAGCCGGGATAAAAAAGATCAAAATTCTCGGCAGTGTAGTATGGCCAGCCGCGGCGATCAAAGGCCCGGGCATTGGCCTGGCCGTAACGCTCCATCCACGTGAGCGTTGATGCAGGCAGGTCCTGGAGGATAGGCCCCTGAGGCGGGAAAAAGAAGTACGAACTGTTGGCACCCATCTCATGAAAATCCACATGGACCTGCGGATACCACTCACGATATACCCGAAGGCGCGCACGCGTTTCTTTCTGCGTAGCCCACGCCCAGTCCCGGTTGAGATCGAAGTAATAGTGATTGCCTCTCCCGCCGGGCCAGGGTTCGATGTGTTCCACGCTGTTGGGATCAGCGTTGGCCCGGCTGCCGGCAGCGCTTCTGTACCAGTTCACATAGCGCTCACGGCCATCCGGGTTGAGCAGCGGATCGATGATAACGACGAGGTTGGTCAAAATCGCCCGGGTGAGGGAGTCACGGGCGGCAGCCAGTGTCCAGGCAACCTGCAGAGCAGTTTCTGCAGAAGAGGATTCATTGCCGTGCACGCCATAACTCAGCCAGGCCACGGCCGGCAAGGTCGTGATCAGACTCTCGCGCCCGGTTGCGCTTTTTTCGCGCAGCCTGGCGTGCTCTTTCTTGATCTTCTCCAGATCTCTGAGATGGGCAGGAGAGGAAATAATCAAAAGCAGCAGCGGACGCGACTCGTAGGTCTGTCCATACTTTTGCAGCAGAACCCGGTCTGATTTATCCGCAAGATAGCGCAGATAATCTTCGATGCGGTGATGCGGTGTGAATGTTTCTCCCGGTTGATATCCCAAAAACTCTGCCGGCGAAGCGATGTGCTGATCATATTCTGCTCCGGGGGTAAAGCGAAATTGCGCCATCACGGTCTGGGCAAACAGCAGGATCAGGATCGCGCTGAAAAGCAAACGGTTCAATTGTTTCATTCGGCTCCTGTGAAGAATCTGCACCGGTTCAGGTGTTTTTCTTGATATAAAACTCTTTTTTCAATTCCTGCACCCAACTACGGAAAAACTTCTCGCGCTTCAACTGCAGGGCCCATGCTTTGAGCTGCTCATAATCCTCATCAAATGAAATTTCCCGCGCTGCCTTCTTGTCATTCAGACGCACGAGATGATAACCAACCTGCCCCTTGATCGGATGGGAAATGTCGCCGACTTCGAGCGTTTCCGCTACCTGCTTAAACTCCGGCAACTGAATCTGCCGGATTTCAAACCAACCCAGATTGCCCCCCTGCTCCCGGGTGGTTTCGTCCTCGCTATATTTTTTCGCCGCATCGGTGAAAGAAATTTCTCCGGCCAGGATGGCTGAGCGCAAACTATCGAGAAAAGCCAGCGTGCGCTTTTCGTCTTCGTCTGTTATCGGAACCTGTACCAGAATATGCCGGGTGCGTATTTTCTCTCCCAGCCGGTCTTCCAGCTTGATGATGTGAAAACCAAACTCTGTTTCGACGATATCGGATATCTGTCCGATTTCAAGGGCAAAAGCAGCTTCCTCATAGGGCACCACCAGATCCCCCCGCTGGATGAAACCCAGGTCTCCCCCTCTGCTGCCGGAAGGATCGTCGGAATATTCCTGTGCGAGTTTTTCAAAAGGCTCACCCGCCTCCAGTTTCTGCTGTACCTCCTTGATTTTTGCCAGCGCTTTCTCGCGGGCATCACCGCCTGCGCTGACCGAGACCAGAATATGGCTCAGATTGACAGATTCCTCCACTCTCGGAAGGCTGTCTTTCATCGTCTTGTAGAACTCCTCGATTTCACCCTTGCCCACAGAAATCGTTGCGAGTTTCTTGCTTTTCAAATTTTCAACCAGCGCGCGCTCCTCTATCTGCTCGCGAAAGCGATTGCGGATTTTACGCATGGACATCCCGAGCTCGTCCTCCAGCTTCTTCTCAGAACCCACCTGCCGGACCATGCCCTTAATCTGTTCATCAAGCATCGAATCGATTTGCCGGGCATCCACTTCGATGCTGTCCTCTTTGGCCTTGACGAGCAACACTTTTTGAATGATCAGCTCGTCGAGTATCTTCTCACGCAACGCTGCAAATGCTTCCGGGTTTTTGCTGATGTCGATCTTCGATTGCACAGCGTATGTGTAGGCAAACTGGTTCAGTTCGGACTGCAAAATGATGTTTTCATCGACGATAGCGACGATTCTATCGATGACATCCTGCCCGGCGAGCGGACTGATGGCTACGGCGAAAAACATCAGGGCGGAAAGAATTCTCTTCATCTTTATACTTCCTTGCCTGTTAAGCTGAAATTTCACAACGCATGTTTACTTTACAGCCATAAAATAACAGAGACGACAAAAAATATCGTGCAACGACTCTGGTGTGAGCTGCTGGGTTCCTGCCTCTTGACCCTGTTTGGGTACACAACCCGGCAGACCGAATCGTGACAACAATTTCCTTATTTTACAGATACAACGCATTCCCCGGACTGCTCACGGCGTGCCATGCCCTTCAGTTGCTGAACAGAGAATCGAGAGGAACTCTGTCGATGACACGATAATTGCGTTCTATCGGAATCGTGCTTTTCAAGCGACTGATGTGGCGGCGATACCGTTCCTGCCGGGCTTTGTGCAAAAGCCGGGCATGTATTTCATCACGAACGCGGGAGAGCGGCTTCACAGTTCCTTTCCGGGCGACCTCTTCGAGTTTGAAAATATGATAGCCATAGGAGGTTTTAAAGGGCCTGCGAACCTGGCCAACCCTCATTCGGCGCACTCGTTTCGCTATGGGTTCGATCACCATATCTTCGGTGACAAAACCGATATCCCACTCGAAGCCCGGCTCTTGCTTCGTGGCAAAATAAACCGCCAGGCTGTCAAATGGCCGGCCGCGCAGAATCAGGTTATATGTCGAATCCGCCTCTTTTTTTCTTTTAAAAAGCATCTGCTTTAAATAATACTCGTTCGCCGTCAACGTGAAATCATCGCTGTTCTGCTCATAGTAGGATTCATACACAGAGTCCGGAAACGTGGTATCGAAATTCAAAACCGAATCGATGTATGCGCTGCCGATGAGGTTGACGCGGTATTCCTGAACCCGGCTTTCGATCTCTGGATCATTGCCAAAACCGGCAGCCTTGGCTTGCTCATAGAGCAAGTGCGCATTGATCCAGCGCGTCAGCATATCCTGAATATCATCGCGGGTGATTTTATCCCTGGCCGCGGCCGGCAGCATGTGCCGCAGCTCTTCGAGGGTCAGGGTCTCACTGCCAACCTTGAGGATAACCGGACTCGTCTTTTCTTCCCGGGCACATCCGGAGAGAACCAAAACTATAGCTACCACAAGAAACAGCGCGTTCATTTTCATACTTCTGATCATAAAGTGCGGTCTCCGTTGTTTTTTTTCTGCTCTTGCTCAGTATCATCATCCAGCGCCGCAATCGTTTCCGGGTTTTCTGCAGACAGTGCGTTTACCAAAAATGCCTTCATTCCGAACAAGGCATCCTCATCGTCCGGAAAGGTGATTTTGATCCCTGTTTTTTTGTCCTGAAACAGCTCGACAGGATACAGAGCCGACAGCACCATCTTACCCAACAGCGCCTTGAATTGTTCCTGCGACGATTCGACGAGCGCATCGTGAAAGACGCACATCGCCGTTTGCTTTTTGATGACGATACGCCCAAAACCATGCTGGCGTCCCAACAACGAGACGATGGCGATGTTCAGCATATTTTCTGCTTCCGCCGGTAAGCGGCCGTAGCGATCCTTTAGCTCCTCGCGCACGTCTTCAATTAATTCGTGATCGCGCGCATGCGCGACCTGGCGATATATCTCGACGCGCTCCGAAGGTATGCTCACATACTTCTGCGGCAAATACGCATCGACATCGGCCTCTACGCGGCATTCCTCCGGCAGAAAGTCTTTCTCTTCCTGCCCCTCCTCCTGGTCGTGCTGGAACTCTTTGATCGCTTCATCGAGGATTTTCATGTAAAGATCGATTCCAAGCGACTCGATAAAGCCGCTTTGCTCTCCCCCAAGAATACTCCCAGCTCCTCTGATTTCAAGATCCCGCATGGCGATATGAAAGCCACTGCCGAGCTCTGTGAACTCCTCCACGGTTTCCAGGCGCTGTATGGCCTCGCGGGTGAGCTTTTTCAGCGGCGGGATGATCAGATAGCAATAAGCCTTGCGGTTTGAACGGCCGACTCTGCCACGGAGCTGGTAAAGCTGGGCCAGGCCGAACTTATCCGCCCGGTTGATAAAAATCGTATTAACATTGGGGATATCCAGTCCGGACTCGATGATCATCGTGCTGATCAGAATGTGATACTTCTTCTGCATGAAGTCATGCATGACGTGCTCGAGCTCTTTGACATTCATCTGCCCGTGAGCTACAGCGATATCTGCCTCCGGCACGATCTCTTTTATTCTCCGCGCAATCATATCGATGGACTGAATCCGGTTGTGTACGAAATAAATCTGCCCGCCACGCTGAAGCTCATGTAACATCGCCTGCCGGATGACACGCGGATCGAACTCTATCGTCTCAGTATGGATCGGAAGCCGGTCCCGTGGCGGTGTATTGATCAACGACATGTCGCGGATTTCCAGCAAAGACATCTGCAGGGTTCGCGGTATGGGTGTTGCACTCAGCGCCAGCACATCGACATTGACACGCAGTTGTTTGATTTTTTCTTTCGCTGCAACACCAAAGCGCTGCTCTTCATCGATGATCAGCAGACCCAGATTCTTAAACTCGATATC
>DRLW01000738.1 GCA_011375275.1 Bacteroidota bacterium | reverse complement strand
CAGCCTGATGGGAATGACTGCGAAACCCCTGCCGGAGCCGAGGCGCTTGCAGGGGTTTTTCGCGCCCGGCTTTTTTTGATGGATTTTCTTGAATTCTCACCTATTTTAGACAGGCAACACAGGCAGGGGATAGCGGGTGATCGCTTTCAGATCAGCTATCCGGCTATTGCACGCGAAGTGCCGGGTTGAGAAAAGGTCGGATAAATGCAGGAATATCTGGTTGCCCACGTAATTCAGGAGAGTTGCATCTTTTCATCCAGTCCGTGATCCCGGTTCCCCCGCAGGGTAAGACCGGAATCCCCCGGACTCGGGGACGTGCAGAAAAGATGAGATTCCGGCGCTGTGCTTGGCCTGGCTGGAATGACGGATATCGGTATCTGAATCAGGCCAGGTTTGCTGAGTTAACTGGTTACCTTGAGCAGGAGCAGGCAGCAGAAGCGCCTGTCACTACCTGAAAAAGGGATGGCCGCGGTGCCGAGTTTTTGCTTGCATTAGAGAATTTTGCATGTTAAGTTAAAGTTTCTTTTTTTCTGCATGCCGGAAAAAGTATTTTTAGCCCC
Organism: Bacteroidota bacterium; assembly: GCA_011375275.1. Lineage (GTDB taxonomy): Bacteria > Zhuqueibacterota > Zhuqueibacteria > Zhuqueibacterales > Geothermadaptataceae > Geothermadaptatus. The sequence continues at coordinate 8,566 of DRLW01000738.1, read as the reverse complement.
GGAATAAACGAATTTTCGGGGCGATTCCACAATATCCCGGCAGCGGGGCACAGCGCCGGAATACCACCGGGTTATTGACACCATTGCGGCAGAATCGGATGGACGGCTCTTTTTCGTCGTGTCCGGGGTCGTCAGGCTGAGAGAAGAGTCACCGGCCAAAAGCGTTAATCTGCTGACAAAAAAGTTGAGAGTGTTTTTCTCCGGGGTTGTGTGTTTTTCAGAATAAATCAGGTTCATCCGGCTGGTCATGAAAATCAATATTGCACAACTGGCTGAAGGGCATCACCATCTCGATTTGCGCGGGCAGCCTGCCTCTGTCGGGCTTGATGATGGCGAGCGCTTCCGTGATGAGATCAGCGTTGCTCTTGAGCTGGAGAAGATGCGCACGCGGCTGTACATCCGCCTCGAAGCGCATACGCAAGCCCATTATGTCTGCGACCGTTGTCTGGAGCCCTTTGTGGCAGCTATCGCTGAAAAGTTCAGCTTTCTCTACACCGAAGACAGCGACCTGATTTCGCCGGATGATTTCATCTATGCCTATGATGCTTCCCGGCCGGAGATCGATATCGCACCAGCGGTGAAGGAAACGATCCTGTTGGGCGTACCGATCAAGTTTTTGTGTTCAGAAGAGTGCAAAGGGCTGTGCCCGCAGTGTGGCACGAACCTGAACCAGTCCCGCTGTGCGTGCAAGACCAGCAGTACAGACCCGCGCTGGGATGCGCTGAAGAAATTAATCAAATAATCGTCAATCCGAAATGGTCCTGCCGGGCTGTTTTCAACGCCGGCAACCGGATCATGCGAAAAAATTGAAGGAGAATGAATCGTGGCATTACCTAAGCGACGTGCATCGCGTCAAAGAAGAGATAAACGCCGTACGCACTGGAAAGCAAGCGCGCCCTCTGTTACAACATGCGATAACTGTCACCAGCCAAAGCTTCCCCACCGTGCCTGCCCGAACTGCGGGTACTATGCCGGTCGCTCAGTGTTTATTCCGCAAGGCGATTAGGTGCTGAATACGGGAGCCCGGAGTTCCCGGCCGGTACCGAGCCTGAGGGTGGCGCCGGCTATTAAGGCAGATGAAAAACAAGTCAGCGGTGTCCTTCCCTGAGCAGATTACGGAGCAGGAGAAAACGATCCATGAAAATTGCCATTGATGCGATGGGCGGTGACCATGCCCCGGCAGCGCTGATTGCCGGCGGTTTTGAGGCTGCCCGTTTAAGCGGAGGGCGTATCGAACTGGTTTTCGTCGGAGACGAGCAATGCATCAAGGAGGAAATAGAACGCCAGAAGAAAAATATCGGCCCGGCGCGTTATTCCATTGTTCACGCCTCACAGGTGATCGAAATGGGCGAATCACCGGGAGAGGCGCTTAAAAAAAAGCCAGACTCGTCTATCCTTGTCGCGCATAAATTACAGAAAACAGGAGAAGTGCAGGCGACAGTCAGCGCCGGACACACCGGTGCGGCGATGGCGTCCGCTCTGTTTGTTTTGCGGCGCATACCCGGCGTGCACCGCCCGGCGATCGGTTCTTTTATCCCATCGGGTGAAGGCGTCACCCTGCTGATAGACGTCGGGGCAAATGTTGACCCCAAACCGAAAAACCTGTTGCAGTTTGCTGCCATGGGTGCCATGTTCATGTCGAAAATGATGGGCATCAGCAGCCCGAAAATCGGCTTGCTGAGCATCGGCGAGGAGCGTGGCAAGGGCAATGCTCTGGTCAAGGAGGCCCATAGCCTGCTGGATCAGTCAAATATGAATTTTATCGGTAATGTCGAGGGCCGGGATATCCTGCTCGGGGAGGCCGATGTCGTCGTCTGTGATGGCTTTGTCGGCAATATTCTGCTCAAATTTGCCGAGAGCCTGATCAAGGTTTTCGGCGGGCATTTGAAGGCGGCGATCAAAGAGCGTGTTCTTTCACAGGCTGGTGCCTTGTTGATGAAGCCGGCTTTTGACAGCGTTCGCAAAACCTGGGACTATGAGGAGTATGGCGGCGTGCCGCTTTTGGGTGTCAACGGTGTTTCCATCATCGCGCATGGCCGGTCAACACCCAAGGCTATCGCCAATGCCATTCGCGAGGCAGCTCAGACGGTTGAATTCGGGGTGAATGACAGCATCAGAAAAGAACTCGAAATTCTGAGAGGGATGGAAATTGTCACAGAATAAGCCTGGAACCATGTTCCTGGGCTCTGGAAAGGCTGTTCCCGAGCGTGTTCTGACCAACCACGATCTCGAAAAAATCGTCGATACCTCTGACGAATGGATACGCGAACGGACCGGGATAGAGCGCAGGCATATCGCTGACGATAAACTGAAGACCTCCGAGCTGTGCGCCCGCGCAGGTGCGGCTGCACTGCAGGACGCTGGCATCACCGCCGACCAGCTCGATGCCATCCTCGTCGGAACGGTCACAGGGGATGCCAAATTCCCCTCCACAGCCTGCTACATTCAGGATAAACTGGGCGCAAGCAACGCTGCTGCCATGGACCTGCAGGCAGCATGCAGCGGTTTTCTCTATGTCAGTACATTTGCCGACAGCCTGATCCGGACCGGCAAAGCCCGTTATGTTCTGGCCATCGGCGGCGAGCTGCTGAGCCGCATCGTTGACTGGACAGACCGGGCAACCTGTATTCTCTTCGGAGATGGCGCAGGTGCCGCAGTCTGGGGCCCCGCCGGCGACGACGGCCGTGGCATCATCGATACATTCATGAAAAGCAACGGCAAACTGACGGATCTTTTGCACATGCCGGGCGGCGGCACCAGTATTTCTATGCAGGATGCCATCAATGCACGTATGAACTATATCAAGATGCAGGGCCCGGAGGTTTTTAAAGCTGCCGTGACCTCGATGGGAGAAGCAGCGACCACGATTCTCGAAAAAAACGGCCTCACGGGCGATGACATCGACCTGCTGATTCCGCACCAGGCGAATATCCGCATCATCAAGGCAACAGCAAAACGCGTGAAAATGCCGATGGACAAGGTTTTTGTCAACGTCAACGAGTTTGGCAATACCTCAGCGGCATCCATTCCCATCGCTATCGATGAGGCACGTAAAGCAGGCAGGCTCAAGGAAGGAGACCTGGCGTTGCTGGTCGCATTCGGCGGTGGCTTTACATGGGGCTCGATGCTGGTGCGTTTTTAACAGACGCAGTGCGGTATTTCTTCAAGGGCACGTACAGCAATCAAAGCATCTATCCCAAGCTCAGTTAAACCAGGATTGGTCCCGACTATCCTTTTGCAGAGTGATGATTTATGCAATAAACGGGTCGCGGGCAAAAGTATCGGGTAGTGATTTTCAGGTTATAAATTTTTCAGGCAATCCTATATGAAAGCTTTTATTTACCCCGGCCAGGCCTCACAATATGTGGGCATGGGGCAGGATCTTTTTGAAACATATACCCTGGCAAAGGAGCGCTTTGCCGAGGCCAACGAAATTCTCGGATATGATCTGACAGACTACTGCTTCAACGGCCCGGAAGAAAAGCTGAAGCAGACCTATATTACCCAACCAGCGATATTTGTGCATAGTTGTATCGTGACGGAGTTGCTTGCCGAAAAGGGGCTGAGCGCAGATATGGCTGCGGGCCACAGCCTCGGTGAGTACTCTGCGCTGGTCGCAGCAGGCGCGCTGGCTTTTCGCGATGCTCTGCAACTGGTCAAAGTCCGTGGCCGGGCCATGCAGGAAGCCGGGGAAAAGAATCCCGGAACCATGGCCGCGATTATCGGCATGGATGATAGTGATGTCGAAGCGTTGTGCGCAAAAGCTTCGGAAGCTGGTATAGTACAGCCGGCGAATTTTAATTCACCGGGTCAGATCGTCATTTCGGGCAGCGAGGCTGGTATCGCCCGCGCGGTGGAGCTGGCGCCGGAGATGGGCGCCAAACGTGCGGTACCTCTGGTGGTCGGTGGTGCGTTTCATTCACCACTCATGGCCGGGGCGCAGGATGAGCTGCGCGAGGCCATCGAAACAGCACCTTTTCGTGACGCGCGCCTGCCGGTCTATTCCAATGTGCGTGCCGAACCAGTGACCGCTGCAGCGGAAATCAGGGAATTGCTCAATCTGCAGTTGACGCACCCTGTGCGCTGGACATCCTGCATGCTGAACATGATTCGCGATGGTGCGGAAGAGTTTTATGAAGTCGGCCCGGGCAAAGTGCTCACCGGTCTCGGGCGCCGCATCGACAGAAAGAAGATGCCCAAATCAGTGGATACCGTGGCGGATATCGAAAACATCGGAGCCTGAGCCACGGTTACGCACACAGTACGCAAAGACGGGAAAAATCGATAATGAGTGATTTGACAGGAAAGACAGCGATCGTCACCGGCAGTTCGCGCGGCATTGGCCGGGCTATTGCGCTGGCTCTTGCCTCCGCCGGCGCCAAGGTCGCCGTGACGGCGACGACAGAACAGGGCACGGCCGGCACGGTTGAGGCGATACAGAAGGCCGGCGGCGACGCCATGGGCTTTGCCGTCAACATGAGTGATGTTGACAGCATCAAGGAGCTGATCGCTGCGGTGAAAAAGGAGTGGCAACAGATCGATATTCTGGTCAATAATGCCGGTATCACGCGTGACAACCTGCTGTTGCGGATGTCTGAGCAGGAATGGCAGGAAGTGATCGACGTCAATCTCACCGGCGCATTTCACGCCATCAAGGCAGTGAGCCGGATGATGATGAAACAGCGCAGCGGTAAGATCATCAACATCACCTCGGTGGTCGGGCAGATGGGCAATGCCGGGCAGGTCAATTACAGTGCGGCCAAAGCCGGGCTGATCGGCATGACCAAGGCAGTGGCCAAGGAGCTGGCCTCGCGCAATGTGCAGGTCAACTGTGTTGCTCCGGGATATATCGAAACGGATATGACAAAAGACCTCCCCGAATCTGTACGGGAGGAGTTGTTGAATTATATTCCTGCAGGCAGAATGGGGAAACCCGAAGAAGTGGCCGCCATGGTCGCTTTTCTCGCCAGCGGGAGCTCGGACTATATTACCGGCCAGGTGTTTAATGTGGACGGTGGCATGGTCATGTCGTAAATTATCCGGGTTATTCAACAAGTAGCGTTTTGATGCGCGGGATACCGGGACGGCTGGTAAATAACCGGACGTGTAACCTGTGAAATTCTTGAATCTTGCAATGATCAGACCTGGCTAAATTCTTTTTGACGGTTACATGAAGATACCTCGTCGAACATTATTTTTTAGTTAATCCCCGCTTTCTATGCGCAAAGCGCTGTTTCATGAATAAAGCGGAATCAGAGTACAAAAATTCATAAACTTACTTATCCATCTTTCTGGAGGAGGTTTAACCACAATGGCACTGGAAGACAAAGTAAAAGAGATTATCATCGAACAATTGGGTGTAGATGCAAGTGAAGTTACCGATGAAGCATCTTTTATCGATGACCTTGGCGCTGATTCTCTGGATACCGTAGAGCTGGTTATGGCATTTGAAGAGGAATTCGATACGGAAATTCCGGATGAGGATGCTGAGAAGCTGATGACTGTCGGCGATGCTATCGCGTATCTGCACAAGAGAATGGGCGAAGCGAGCTGAGAACGTAAACGATGGGTGTCCTGGCCATGTGGCAGGGCACCCTTCTCTTTTTGGCTGGTCTTCTCCATATCGCTGTAGTCTGTTGTACTGCTTTCGCTCGCATCCGGTCGTCTTGCCAGCTCTTTTCGTCCCGGCGGGATGTTCTCATTCCATATTCATTAAAACAGACAGAATATGAATCGTGTTGTGATAACCGGCATCGGTGCGGTGACACCACTGGCACTGACTGCTGAAGAAACGTGGGCGCGCCTGGTACGCGGTGAGTCCGGTGTCGCTGAAATTACACATTTCGATGCCTCGGACTTCGATACGCGAATTGCTGCGCAGGTGCCTTCTTTTGATCCGGCAAATTACATGGACCGCAAGGAGGCGCGGCGGATGGACCGTTTTTGCCAGCTCGCCATGGCCGCGGCAATACAGGCGGTAGAGGACGCTGTTCTGCAACCGGAGAAACGGGATAAAGACCGGGTCGGTGTGGTGGTCAGTTCCGGAATCGGTGGCATGCTGACCTATGAAAATGAGGTGCGCAAGCTGATCGAAAAGGGACCCCGCCGCGTCAGCCCCTTCTTTATTCCGATGATGATTTCCGATATCGCTGCCGGACAGATTTCCATGCGCTTCGGCTTTCGCGGGCCGAACTACGCGACTACCTCTGCCTGCGCCTCGAGCGCCAACGCGCTTGTGGATGCGCTGCGCCTCATCCAGCATGGCGAAGCAGATGTGATCATCGCCGGTGGTGCGGAGGCCGCTGTAACGCCGCTGGGGATCGCCGGATTCAACGCCATGAAAGCCTTGTCCACGCGCAATGACGAGCCTGAGAAAGCCAGCCGGCCTTTTGATGCCGGACGCGATGGTTTTGTCATGGGCGAGGGGGCAGGTGTACTGGTGCTCGAAAGTCTGGATCACGCGCAGAAGCGCGGTGCGAAAATCTACGGTGAATTTGCCGGAGCCGGCATGTCTGCCGATGCCTACCATCTGACAGCTCCGGCGCCGGAGGGAGCAGGCGCGCAGGTCGCCATGCGCCATGCCCTGCGCGATGCCGGTTTCTCGCCGGCCGATGTCGATCACATCAATGCCCACGGAACGTCCACGCCTGCAAATGACAAAAATGAATCCCTGGCTATCGCTGCAGTTTTTGGCGATGCTGCCGATGCGATTCATATCAACTCGACCAAATCGATGATAGGCCACCTGCTCGGAGCCAGCGGCGCTGTGGAAGCCATTGCCGTGTTGCAGGCTATCGTCAGCGGTACAATCCATCCGACCATCAACCAGGAACAACCAGACCCTGACTGCCCGCTCAACTATACTGCCAACTCAGCGGTCGAGCGTCAGGTCGATGCCGCGTTGTCCAATTCTTTTGGCTTTGGTGGCCATAACGTCAGTCTTGCTTTCCGCCGGTTTGCCTGAGCAGCAGGCATGCCGGGCCGGCAGGCCACGCACTGAGACTCACAAACTGTATCACCTCGGATATCATGCTTCACTGGATTCAACAGTTTTTTTCGAAGAATCGTAAACAAGACTCGATTTCCCTCCCCCGGATTGATTTTGAGGCGCTCTATGCCATCCTCGGCTACCGTTTCACCAATCCGGCTCTGCTGGAGCAGGCTCTGAAGCATCGGTCCATACTGCCGGCGCTGCACCAGACACGGGTTGAATCCAACGAACGCCTCGAGCTGCTCGGCGATGCTGTTCTCGGGCTGGTCGTGACCGAGTTCCTGTTCAACAAATATCCTGATAAAGAAGAAGGCGAGCTGACAGCGATGAAATCCCTGCTGGTGAGCCGGAAAATTCTCGCCAAAATAGCGCGCACGCTGACACTGGGAGAGTTCATGCTGCTGAGCGATTCAGAAGTGAAAAGCGGCGGGCGCAACCGCATCTCGATCATCGCTGATGCCATGGAATCGGTCATCGGCGCGGTCTATCTCGATGGCGGCCTGGAAAATGCCAAATCCTTTATCGTGCGCAATATTCTCGGAGATTATCAGGCGATTCTTTCCGCAGAACAGCACCGCAATTTCAAGAGCATCCTGCTCGAATACACCCAGAGTAAAAATCTCGGCGTGCCATTTTACAGTATCTGCTCCGAGGATGGCCCTGACCACAATAAAGTTTTTACCGTCGAAGTCAAGATTCAGAACAAAATCGTCGGTCGCGGGGTCGGTAACAGCAAGAAACGCGCGGAACAGAGTGCTGCGCAGGATGCACTGGCTCAACTGGAAATTTAGAACATGGTTTTTAAAGATCAGACCGTGGAAATTCAGGCTGCCTCTGCACAGGGGAGCATGCGGTACCGAAGCCGGGTTGTGGAGGTGAATGAAGAGCTCATCGCCGTGCTGGCGCATGATACGCGTAACGATGTTTTGCCTTTTCGGATCGGTGATGCTGTCGTGCTGTCCTTTGTCCGGCCGGATGCGTTCTATTCGTTGCGCACCGAGGTTGTGGATAAAAGGATCGGCCCGGAGAAGCAGCTATTGTTCCGCTGGGATGCCGGGGCGCTCGAACGCATCCAACGGCGGCAGGATTTCCGCGTTGATGTACGCCTGCAGCTCGGCATTACTTTTTTCAAGGATACGGGCGAAACCACGGCACCGGGGGAAGAAAAGACATTCACGCGCAATATCAGCGTCGGTGGCGTGCTCTGCCGGGTGAAAACGCCGGTGCGCGTCGCCGACCGCGTGCGGATCACCCTGCAGCTTCCGGCCGAGCCTGAGCCCGTGGATGTGCTCGGCAGGGTCGTACGCGTGCGGCGCAACGATATCAACGGCAAGAGTATTCAGTTCGCCGGGCTGCACTTCGAAAATATGCCCGAGCCCTCCGGAGCGCGTTTGCGCCAGTTCCTCTTCAAAGTACAGAGCCGCTCGCTGCTGTAATACCCGCCGGCACCGCCGAGCCGTACTGATCTCAGAAAAGAGCTGACCCTCTGCCATGGACGAAAACAGACACTACTTCACGCCTTCTGCCCCAGCCCGCACGGAATTCACGATCAAAAAAAGCCGCTTCATCGCCGAT
>DRLW01000737.1 GCA_011375275.1 Bacteroidota bacterium | reverse complement strand
CTGCCGCCTACGCTGTCGAAGCGCTGCGGCTGCCTGTCATCCGTGGCGATCTCGACGCTCTGCCCTCGCCGGACGAAAGTTTTGATGTCATCACGGCATGGCATGTGCTCGAGCACCTGTACGAACCGCACCGGGCCATTGTGCGCATGCGTGATTTGCTGAAAAAAGGCGGCTTGCTGATTATCGCCGTGCCCAATGCCGCCAGTCTGGATGCGCGCGTGTATGGGCAAAACTGGATAGCTTACGATACGCCCCGGCACGTGCAGCATTTCACACCCCGGGCGTTGCGCATGATGATGGAGATGCATGGTTTCGAGAAACGCAGTATGCGCTCACTGCACCTCGACGCGCTGTTCAACGCTCTGATGAGTGCGCAGCTCGGCGCGCAACGCAGCGGGAGCAGCACCGCAGGCAAGCTGCTTCGCCTGGTGCAGGCCGGCGGAGTCGGCCTCGCTGCTCTGCTCGCGGGCGTGCTTTCTGCTGATATGAGAAACTATGTCGGGTCCACGTTGCTGACGATCTGGCGGAAATGACGGTGTTCTGTGAAACGTATGGCGGGTTGTTGTATTCTACACACGATGCTGGCGTGTCGTGTGCCTTTGCAGACAGGCTGCTTTGGCGCGGAGTTTTTGGCTGCGTTACCCCGCCTGAGCGGAGGGACGGGCGCACATGAAATTTTCAGTTCAGGAGTGGAGAGAAGCGATGAAAAAAAAGACGGGTTTGCACGGAATCGTCCTGATGCTTGCGCTGAGCGTCTGGGCTGCCCTGGGAACGTCCGGGTGTGAAACGCAGCGCAGAGCATTGGGGCAGGATCACATCATCGCCGTGGTTGCTGATTCGATGCTCTACACCATGCTGACGCCTGCCCTCGGTGCGGCGATCGAGCGCGAGCTGCGCACGCCCTGGCCGGAGAAGATATTCGAGATCACGTACATGCCGCCGGAGCAGCTCCGGTCTGCTGCGGTACGCCAAAACGTGGTTATGCTCGGCACGCTCGACGGGGAGGACAAGACTTCGGAGCAGGTGCGTTCCATGCTTTCCGAGAGTATGAAGCAACGCGTGCAGAATGGCGAAGCCTACCTCTTCCGCAAGGACTCGCCGTGGGCCAGGGGGCAGATGCTGTTGGTGCTGGCCGCGCCAACAGCCGGCGATCTGTTCGACCGTATCGAGCAAAACGCGGATTATATTTTTTCCATCCTGCGCGAGCACTCCCTCAAGCGAACGAAAGAGGTGATGTTCTCGCGCTATGAGCAGAAGGACATCGAGGACATGCTGTTGCAGAAATACGGCTGGACTCTGCGCGTGCAGCATGATTACGTCGTCTATCAGGAGATTCCCGAAGCCGGGTTTGTGCATTTGCGCCGGACCGCACCCGAGCGCTGGTTGTTCGTGCATTGGGAAGAGACCGACGATCCTTCTCTGGTCACAGACCGGGAGTGGATGATAAAAAAACGCAATGAAATCGGCCGGTTATTTTATGAAGATGACGTCGTTGTCGATACGCTGTACACGTTTTATGAAGATGAAATCGCCGGTCGCTGGGCGCTGGTTTTTCAGGGGTTGTGGGAAAACAACAAGCGTATCGCCGGCGGTCCGTTGAAGATTTTTGCCTTTTACGATGAAGAGACGCGCCGGGCATACATGATCGATATCGCAGTTTTTGCCCCGGGTAAGCGCAAAGAGGTGTTCATGCGCCAGCTCGAGGTTATGGCCCGCACCTTTCGCACGGCGCAGGATTTGAAAAAAACACCGCTGAGTGAAGCGGACTAACCAGAATAAATCAGGAGTCACATCATGGCCAAAGTCGCGATCCTGGTCGGCAGCAAGAGTGATCTGCCGAGTATGGCACCGTGCAAGAAGTACCTCGACTATTTCGGAATCAGCTACGAAGAACACGTTCTCTCCGCGCATCGCAATCCGCATGAAACAGCCCGCTTTGCTGAGTCTGCACGCGAGAACGGTATCCAGGTGATCATTGCGGCGGCGGGTATGGCAGCCCACCTTGCCGGAGTTATCGCCGCGCACACCACACTGCCGGTCATCGGCGTTCCCATGCCCGGATCAGCCCTCAACGGGGTTGATGCCCTGTATGCCACGGTACAGATGCCGACCGGCGTGCCGGTTGCGACCATGGCCATCGGCACGGCAGGAGCAGCCAATGCCGCTGTGTACTGTGCTGAAATTCTCTCTTTGCAGGAGGAAGCACTGCAGCAAAAACTCGCTGAATTCAAAAAAACAGGTTCCCGGCTGAAATAAATGAAGAAGAAAATTGCCTGGGTCGGAACCTTTATTCGCGATGAAATTTGTACCCTGGATGGCCAGACCCTTGAGAGTATCGGCGGGCTGTATCACGGTCTGGCCTATGCCGCTTTCCTCGCAGGGGATCGCTTCGATCTGTATCCTCTCGCCCGGGTGGGAGAAAATTTTCTGCCCGATCTGCAAGCCCATCTCGCCCAACTTCCGGGTGTGAACATGGATTTGCTCATCCCGGATCCGGCACCGAACACCAGCGTGCGCCTGGTGTACAAATCTGCCACGGAGCGCGATGAGTTCACCTCACCGCTGCTGCCGCCCCTCGATGCTGATGACTGTCGCCTGCTCGCCGATTGCGAAGGCGTCGCCATCAATATGATCTCCGGAGCCGACATCACCCTCGAGGCCCTGTTGTGGCTGAAAGAGCACGGGCGTGGCCCGGTCTATTTTGATTTCCATACCCTGGCTCAGGGAATTTCCGATGAGGGCAGACGGTTTTACCGCAAGCCAGAGCACTGGGAAACCTGGCTGACAACACCTGATTTTGTACAGATGAATGAACATGAGGCCGCCTTACTGGGCGATCTCGCTGCCAGCGATGAGCAGGAGCTGCGGCGGTTTATCACGCGTGTATTGCTGCAGGGGCCGCAGGGTGTGTCGGTCACTCTCGGCGCCCGGGGTGTGCTCGCCGGATATCGCACCGGTGCCCATGTGGAGGTCCATCACTATCGCCATGAACTGCCGGCCTCGGCTGTACGCGACATCATCGGCTGCGGGGATGCTTATGGCGCAGCCCTGTTTACGGCTTTGCTCTCCGGGCATGAATTTTTTCCGGCAGTGGAATTCGCTACCCGAATTGCGACTTTGAATACGACATTTCTGGGATCGGTAACGGCTCAGCTTTTTGAGGAAAAGATCAAACCCCATGCAGATTTTACCCACTAAAATACTGGTAACCGGAGCCCAGGGCCTGCTTGGCTCCAATTTGTGTGCCCGTTTGCGCGGTCACTATGAGACCCTGGGGCTGGTGCGTTCGTTCCGCCCGGAAGCGGCATACGAGGGCATCGACTACGTTGAAGGGGATATCGCAGACCGCAACACTGTGATCTCTCTGCTGAAGAAATTTCATCCAAAATATATCATCAACGCAGCAGCCTACACCCACGTCGATGCCTGTGAGCATGAGCGCGAGCAATGCTGGAAAGTCAACGCCGAAGCGGTCGGACATCTCGCTGCCGGGGCGCGGATGATCGATGCGCGCATCGTCACCGTATCGACAGACTATGTTTTCGATGGCAAGGCCGGGCCTTATCGCGAGAGCGACAAGCCGAATCCCCTCGGTTACTACGGCAAATCCAAGCTGGCCTCGGAAAACGAGGTGCGGCTGTCTGGTGCGGATTATGCCATCGCACGCACCATGGTGCTCTATGGCACGGCCCCGGCTGCTCGGCCGAATTTCGTCACATGGCTGATCGATATGCTGCAGCAGGGCCGGGAAGTACGCATCGTCGATGATCAGTATGGCAACCCGACCCTGGCTTCGGAGCTGGCAGAAGCCCTGATCGCGCTGATGCGTTCCGAGCATTCCGGCGTTTATCATATCAGCGGCAGCGAAATGCTCAGCCGTTACGACTTTGCCTGCCAGGTCGCCGAGGTCTTCGGCCTGGATGCGGGATTGATTTCGCGCATCAAAACCAGCGAGCTGGGGCAGGCGGCACCGCGGCCGTTGCGGTCAGGATTTATCATCGAGAAAGCGGTGCAGGAGCTTGGCATCACCATGTCCGGAAGCAGGGAGGGGTTGTTGAAATTCCGGCAGGAAATGGAGTTACAGCAGCACAGGCTGGCGAATAATCTGTAACGCGACATTCATGTCGCGGCCATGCTGTATCGCGACATTCATGTCGCAGGGTACGAAACTATTCGTAATTCAGGCTGCTTTAGGATGAATGGCAGCGAGGCGGCATGCCGTAAGCTCGACGGTATCGGCGCGTGCTTATGGTCAGGTGCTATCTCGTTCCGCTTGTGTGCGGCCGCAGGAGCCGTGACACCGCAGGAGCGGTGTCACGAGAGAGATGAAAGTTACGCTGCTTTTGTGCGCAGGCAGCGACGCGACATAAATGTCGCGGTACGTTAATGAATCCCGGTCAGGGAAAAGTGGGATAAAGGGAAGCCATGCGAACGCTGATCGTCGTTCCAACCTATAATGAAATCACCAATATCGAAGTGCTGCTGAAGCGTCTTTTTGATCTCGGCATCACCGGGCTCGAGGTGCTCGTCGTCGATGATAACTCGCCGGATGGCACGGCTGCACTGGTGAAAAAATTACAGCAGCAATACAGCGGTCTGCATCTCATCGAGCGGTCGGGCAAACTCGGCCTCGGCACCGCATACGTACGCGGATTTCAGTTTGCCATCAGCAAAGGATATGATTTTATCTTTGAGATGGATGCTGACCTGTCCCATAACCCTGCGGATGTCAAGCGTTTGCTCGCTGAAATAGAAACATGCGATCTGGCCATCGGTTCGCGCTATCTTACGGGGGTCAACGTCATCAACTGGCCGCTTTCTCGTCTGGTCCTGAGTATCTTCGCCAACTGGTACACCCGCACCATAACCGGCCTGCCTGTGAAGGACTGCACCAGCGGTTTCAAGTGTTTCCGGCGGCGTGTGCTCGAGTCCATCGATCTGGAGAACATTCGCAGCGACGGCTATAGCTTTCAGATCGAGCTGCACTTCAAGGTCTGGAAAAAAGGCTTTCGAATAAAGGAATTGCCCATTATATTTACGGATCGTGAGCGCGGCAGCAGCAAAATGTCCCGCAAGGTGATGTTCGAGGCCGCGGTGATGGTCTGGTGGCTGAAGTTTCAGGACCTGATCAGAAAGAAGTGACAGCAAAACTCACCCATACGGTTGGGTGCCGGCGACGATGTTCTGCCCCTGCTACGGGAAAAGGGTGACAGGCGGTTTAGTCGAAGAATCATCATCTGACCGGTGCAATTGATGAGGCAAAAAGACCTCCGTGCAGCAGAAAAAGACCCCATGGCGCAAACGACAGAAACCAGAAACTCGGTGAGCGCAGCCGGCTCAGAAGATGTGACTGCGCGCACGGCGGACAGCACGCTGGTCGATCTCTCCATCATCATCGTCAATTACAACGTCAAGGAGTTTCTGCAGCAGGCGTTGCTCTCCCTCCGCAAGGCATTGGAGCCGTTCTCCCACGAAATTTTCGTCGTCGATAACGCCTCGGATGACGGCAGTGCTGTCATGATCCGGCGCGAGTTCCCCGAAGTGATTCTGATCAGCAATGATGAGAACCTCGGTTTCGCCGTCGCCAACAACATGGCGTTGCGGCGGGCACGAGGTCGCTACCTGGTGCTGCTGAACCCGGATACCATCACGCGGGAAAACACATTCGTCACGCTGATCGATTTTCTCGAAAAACATCCCCGGACGGGCATGGTTGGCTGCAAAGTGCTCAATCCTGATGGCACATTGCAACTGGCCTGCCGGCGCAGCTATCCGACGCCGTGGGTGGCGGTAACGCGCCTGACCGGGCTCAGCTACCTCTTCCCCAAAAGCCGGCTCTTCGGGCAGTACAATCTGACTTATCTGCCGGAAAATGAAACCTCGCGCGTCGATGCGATTTCCGGTTCCTTCATGATGATGCGGCGCGAAACGTTCGAGCAGGTGGGGCTGCTCGATGAGGATTTTTTTCTCTATGGCGAAGACCTCGACTGGTGTCTGCGCACGGTTGAAGCCGGGTGGGACATTCACTATGTTCCGGATACGCAGATCGTTCACTTTAAGGGCGAGAGCAGCAAGCGCAGCCGGCTGGACAGCCTGCTGGTCTTTTACAAGTCCATGGCGCTTTTTGTAAAAAAGCATTTACGAAAGCGCTATTTTTTTGTAACTTATTACTTTTTGATCCTGGCTATCTGGCTGCGTGCGGCGTTGAGCTTTGCCCAGACCGCGTTTGAGCGTCTGACCGTGCCGCTTGTGGATGTGCTCATCATGCAGGGCACGCTGGCGCTGGCGCTGAAAATCAAGTTCGGCAGCATAGACGTTTGGCTGGATTATCTGCCGGTCAACGTCATCTACACGACGGTCTGGCTGTTGTCGCTCTACTTTGCCGGTTCGCACGGGCGCTGGAAGTTTTCTTTCTTCCGCGCCACTGTTGCCGCCCTCGCGGGTTTTATCATCAACAGCGCCTGGACGTTCTTTTTTAAACAGTATGCTTTTTCCCGTGCGGTCGTGCTGCTCGCCGGTGGGATGAACATATTTCTCCTCGGGGGCTGGCGGCTGCTGTTCAAGCTGCTCTATCTCGTCGGGCTGGCGCCCTTCCGCGCAACCATCGGGCACATGCTGCTCGAACGCCCCACTCTTGTGGTTGGAGATTTTGCCGGCGGCGAGAAGGTCGTACCCAAACTGAAAACGCGGATTGGCGACGGTTACGAGATCGTCGGGCTTGTGAGCCTGAATGAGAGCGATGTCGGGAAAAGCTATCATGGTCTGGAAGTGATCACCTCGACCGATCGTCTGAAAGAAGCGATCAAGCGCCGCAACATCAAAGAAGTAGTTTTCAGCACGCAGCGCATTCCCTATGACAGGATTTTGGCGTTGATCGCCTCCTGCCGCGACAGCAGGGTGAATTTCAAACTGATTCCCAGCAACATCGATGTCATCATCGGCAAGGCCAGCATCGATGATATCAGCGATGTGCCGCTGGTGGACATCGACTATAAGCTGGCCCGCCCTGTGAATCGGGTGCTGAAGCGTGCGTTGGATATCGCTGTCTCGGCACCGATCCTGTTGCTGGGTGCACCGGTCTATGCGCTTCTCAGTCTGGTGCAGCGCGATCAGCGCATCGAGACGGTGGTGTTCGGGGCTGATTCTGTGCTGCGGATTTCCACACCGGCGCGCGGCGGCTGGTTCGCAAAACTGCCGTGGTTGTGGTATGTCCTGAGAGGCGATCTCTCCCTGGTCGGTGCTGTGCACGATCAGACGCGCCAGCCGGATTTACCCGGAGAAATCGCGCTCAAACCCGGCCTTACCGGTCTGGTGCAGGTTAATCACCACAGAGCGCTGACACAGGAAGAGCAGGACAAGTTCGTCTTGTTTTACCTGATGAACTATTCTCCGCTTCTGGACCTGGAGATTTTGTTTAAAGCACTATTTCGCGTGTGAGTGCGGCCTGGCTCGGGCTGAGCCAACACCGCAGGCACCGCGCCATACGCCGATATCATCACCTTTTTGGGAAGGTAACACATGCAAGCGTTCATCCTCGATTTTGAAAAACCCATTCTCGAACTGGAGAAGAAGATAAAAGAAATGCAGGACTACGCTGCAACCGAGGGCATCGAACTCGACGACGAAATCGCCCGGCTGCAGGAAAAGTCCCGCAAGCTGCAGGAAGACGTGTACGCGAAGCTGACGCGCTGGCAGCGGGTTCAGCTCGCCCGCCATCCGCAGCGGCCCTATACCCTGGATTACATCGAGCGCATCGTCGATGACTGGGTCGAGCTGCACGGCGACCGTGCTTTTGGCGACGATCCGGCTATCGTGGCAGGCATGGGCACGATGGGTGGTGAAAAAATGATGATCATTGGCCACCAGAAAGGGCGGGACACGCGCCAGAAGCTGTACCGCAATTTCGGTATGGCGCATCCTGAGGGCTATCGCAAGGCCCTGCGCGTGATGAAGCTGGCGGCGAAATTCAACCGCCCGATTCTGACGCTGGTGGATACACCGGGCGCTTACCCGGGTATCGGTGCGGAAGAGCGCGGGCAGGCTGAAGCGATTGCACGGAATCTGTTCGAGATGACCAAGTTGCCTGTGCCGATCATCGTCGTTATCATCGGCGAGGGGGCCTCCGGAGGCGCGCTGGGAATCGGTATCGGCGACCGGGTTTTGATGATGGAAAATACCTGGTATTCCGTGATATCGCCTGAAGGCTGTGCCACGATTTTGTACAAGGACGCCGGTAAGGCCTCCATCGCTGCCGAAGCCCTGCAACTCGCCGCTGATGACCTGCTCAAGCAGGGCGTGATCGACGTTATCGTGCGCGAACCCATCGGCGGAGCGCACCGGGATTTCGACGCTGCGGCTGAAATGCTGAAGGAAGCTGTGTTGAAGGAACTGGCGCCTTTGCAGCAAAAAGATGCGGCGACACTGGTTGCCGAACGCATTAAAAAATATGAGAACATGGGCTTCTATGAAAATTACAGCAGGCAGAGCGCATGATCGAGAACCACACAACGGTACGGGTGCGTTACGCTGATACAGACCAGATGGGGCTGGTGTACCATGCGCGCTATCTCGAGTGGTTTGAAATCGGCCGTACCGAGCTGCTGCGCGAGCTTGGCTTGCCCTATGCCACACTGGAAGAAAAAGGCTGGCTGCTGCCGGTGATCGAGGTGCGCAGCCGCTATAAAACACCGGCACGCTATGACCAGATCGTGAGTATCATCAGCCAGATCCGCGAGCTGCCCCGCGCACGGATACATATCGACTACATCCTCAAGGGCGAGGACGGTACCCTGCTCGCCGAAGGCTTTACGGAACATATTTTTATCAATAAAGATGGACGGCCCCTGCGGCCGCCGCAGGAGTTCATCTCGTTGCTCAGGGAGAACCTCTGAGCAGCGCAGGGGGAGGCGGACCGACAACGGCACGTATCGACAATTGACTGAACAGATTTAAGAATACAGAGGTCTGGCTATCCATTTAACTCAGCATGGTTGCATTTTTTAGCCAGCTCGCTAGAGCACGGCACGTGCAACCTCAGAACCGTCATTCCGGTTTCCCCGCAGGGGAAGACCGGAATCTCCCAGACTCAGGCACGTGCTAGAAAAGATGAGATTCCGGCACTGCGCTGCGCCTGGCCGGAATGACACATGCCGGCACCCTGCCAGCCCCGTTAGCTGAGTTAACTGGATACCCGGGATACAGAGGAAAACAGTTTCCATACACATGCGGGCCTCACCGCGACTCTGCCGGAAGGTGGAAATGCTTTTGGCCGCGGATGCCGCGAAATCGTATGGTGATGCTTGTCCCGGTTCATTCATCCCTGCGTATCTTGCGCAGGAGATGAGCGGATGGCGGAAAAAGTTTTCTGTTTTTTCGGGTAATCAGTTGTCAATTTTTAACGGAATGCGTGACCATGTCTGCAACGGTACTCAAACGTCAGGTGCTTATTCTCAATCAGAACTATGAACCTCTGAGTGTGATCACGGCGCGGAAAGCAGTGATACTGCTCTTTCTCGGCAAGGCGGAGATCATCGAAAAGTACGACCACCTGCGCATTCGTTCGATCTCGATGTCGCTGCCGTTCCCGAGTATCGTACGCCTGAGCCACTATGTGCGAATCCCGCGCAAGGGCGTTGTCCTGTCACGACGCAATATCCTCAAAAGGGACAGCTTTACCTGCCAGTATTGCGGCACGCCGGGCGGCCAGTTGACCGTGGATCACATCATCCCGCGCAAGCGCGGCGGCAGGGATACCTGGGAAAATCTGGTTTGTGCCTGCGTGCAGTGCAACAACCGGAAGGGGGACCGTTCGCCGGAACAGGCGGGAATGAAACTGCTGAGCACACCGCGCAAACCGAGCTATCTGTTTTTTATCTACCAGGACATCAAAACCATGGATGAACGCTGGAAGCCGTATCTCTATCTGACATAAATGAAGATACGGAGTGGGATGAAAACCAGATGTGTTTGTTCCGGCTGCTGGAAACGCGCGCATCTACAGACGTGTGCGTTTCATTTGCGATATGTGTATCTTGATTTTCATCGAAATATAGTGCATATTGGCTGGCTGCATTCCTGGTTCGAAAAGACGGACTTCTGAAGCAAAAGAGTTTCCGGTTTTCATCCGGCAAGCGCGGCTCGATGCAGCAACAGGGATGTTTCCCCGCAGCCGGTTGCTGTGTATTGTGACCTAACCTGATCCTGACCACATCTGGGAGAATATGAGTAAAAAGAGAATTTTGAGCGGAATGCGGCCGACAGGCAAGTTGCACATCGGCCACTATGTCGGAGCGCTGGAAAACTGGATCGCTCTGCAGGGGGAGTTTGAGAATTTTCATCTCATCGCTGATTACCATGCCCTGACCACCAGCCTGGACACCGGCGATTTGCTGGCCAATTCCCTGGATATGGTCATCGACTGGCTCTCCGCCGGTATCGATCCGGAAAAAAGTCCGGTTTTCCGCCAGTCACAAATCAAGGAACACACAGAGCTTTTTCTGATTTTCTGCATGCTGATCACCAAAGAGCGGCTGGAGCGCAACCCGACCCTCAAGGAGCAGGTACGCGATCTGAATATGGACACGATCATCTTCGGCCATCTGGGATATCCGGTGCTGCAGGCGGCAGATATCTTGCTCTACAAGGGGCAGGTCGTCCCTGTAGGCGAGGATCAGGCCCCGCATGTTGAGATCACACGTGAGATCGCGCGTAAATTCAACAGCAGCTTCGGCGAGGTCTTTCCGATTCCGGAAACCAAGCTGACCACTTTTGCCCGGCTGCCCGGGCTGGATGGCAAGGCCAAGATGAGCAAATCTCTCGGCAATACGATCCTGTTGTCGGACCCTCCTGAGGACATCCAGAAAAAAGTCCGCCGGGCTGTGACTGACCCGCAGAAAATCCGCCGCAATGACCCGGGTCATCCGGATGTGTGTACGGTGTTTACCTATCACAAGAAATTCAATCCCGGCGAAATCGACGAAATCCGCGCCGGTTGCGAGAGCGGAGCCCTCGGCTGCGTTGATTGCAAAGCAAACTGCACGGCAAAGATAGCGGACTATTTTGCACCGATGCGTGAGAAGCGGGCCTACTATGAAGCCCATCCCGATGAAGTCCGGGATATTCTGCATGCCGGAGAAGAACGCGCCCGCGCCGAGGCCGCTGCCACCATGGCCGAAGTGCGCCACGCCATGCAGCTCGGTGAGCTGGAACCAGTTATACCGGTGAAAACATGAGTTATCACATTCAGCTCGACACTTTTGACGGGCCGCTCGATCTGCTGCTCTTCCTGATCCGGAAGAATGAGATCGACCTGTTCGATATTCCCATCGCTGAAGTGACGCAGCAGTATCTCGAATATCTCGATCTGATCAAAATGCTCGACCTCGAGGGAGCCAGCGACTATATCCTCATGGCCGCGACGCTGATTCGTATCAAGGCGAAAATGCTGCTGCCGAAATCGCCGGTGGAGGATGAGGAAGAAGAGGAAGATCCGCGCGATGAGCTGGTACGCCGTCTTTTGGAGTATCAGCGCTTCAAGGAAGTCTCGATTCAGATGGCCGACCTGGAGCAGGCGCGCCGCCTTGTCTGGCCGCGGCGCTTTTTCGATTATGACCTCGGCGATGATGATGAGCCGGTCCACTGGGAGCCGGATCAGAACTATTCTCTTTTCGACCTGATGCGTGTGTTCAAAGATGTGCTGAAAAAAGCACCCACCGTAACCGAGCACCGCGTGGAAACCATATCCGTCACCTCTGAGGAGCAGATGGACTATCTGCTGAAAGAGCTGCACGAGAACAACGATCAGATTCTCTTCTATGAAACCATGGAGAAACTGCAGAACCGGCTGGTGATGATCGTGACTTTTATTGCCCTGCTGGAGTTGATCCGGCGCGGTATGGTTGTGATCAACCAGTCTTCGGTTTTTGGTGAAATCTGGATAAAAAGGAAATGATGGAACATTCCGAAATCAAATCGGTTGTGGAGGCGTTGATCTTCGCAGCCGACCAACCTGTCACCCTGGCGATGCTGAAAAAGCAGTTCGCTGAGGAGCTGAACGGTACCAGCCTGGACAGCATCATCGATGAGCTGAATGAGGAGTATCAGGGCAGCGGCCGTGCCTTTTCCATCACCATGGTTGCCGGCGGCTATCAGATGATCACCCGGCCGGAGTACGCGAGCTGGATCAAGCAGATGTATCACGGCCGCACCAAGAACAAACTGTCGCAGGCGGCGCTGGAGGCGCTGGCGATCATCGCTTTCAAACAGCCGATCAGCAAGGCGGAAGTGGCTGCAATCCGCGGTGTCAATTCAGACGGCGTGATCAAAAACCTGCTCGAAAAACGGCTGATCAGCATCAGCGGCAGGGCAGAGGGGCTCGGCCGTCCGCTGCTCTATTCGACGACACGCGAGTTCCTGGAGTATTTCGGCATCAACGACCTGCAGGAACTGCCGAAACCGCGCGAGATCGAAGAGCTGTTCAAAGAAGGCAAATTCAAAGACGAGATCATAGAAGTGCTCGCTGAAACACCGGAAGACGAGGAACAGGCAGCCGAGGCTTCCGGGCAGGACGAAACACAAGCACAACAACCGGAAAAGGCGGGTGATGGCGACAGAACTGAAAATCCGTCTGAATAAATACCTGGCCCAGGCCGGGCTGGGCTCCCGGCGCTCGGTCGAAAAGTATATTTTCTCCGGCCAGGTGCGTGTCAACGGCGAGCGCATTACCTCGCCCGGGCACCAGGTCGTCGCAGGGAAGGATTCCGTCGTCTTTGACGGCAACCCCGTCTTTGTCGATACCATACCCACCTATATCATGCTCAACAAGCCCAGGGGATACATCACCACGGCGAAGGATGAAAAGAACCGCGACACCGTATTCCATCTCGTGCATACGGCTGCCCGTGTCTTTCCTGTCGGGCGCCTCGATCGCGATTCCGAAGGTCTGCTGCTGTTGACCAATGACGGCGAATTCGCCAACCGCTTGCTCCACCCGCGCTACAAAGTAGAAAAAACCTATCTCGTCACCCTGAACAAACCGGCAGAAAAAGGTCTGGAGCAGAAGTTTCGCGATGGCGTGACCATCGACAAGGGGGTGCTGGTGCATGGTAAGCTGGATTTTGGTAACGACCCGAGGCGTCGATATGCCGTGATTATCATCCGCGAAGGTAAAAACCGCCAGGTGCGCAAGATGTTCGCCCGTTTCGGCCTGCGCGTTACGAAGCTGGTTCGCGTGCAGATAGGGCCGCTCAAGCTGGGGACATTAAAACCGGGGCAGTGGCGTTATTTGAGCGATAAAGAACTGCAGCAACTCAAAGCAACGACAGGATTGTGACATGGAAATTATGAATAAGCGTGTACTGGTTCTCGGCGGTGCAGGCCTGGTCGGCATGGCTATCTGCCGCAAGGTGCTCAAGGAGAACCCGGACGAACTCATCGTCGCCTCCCTGAGCGAGGCAGAGTCGGTTGAAGCCTGCGGGGTTTTACGCGACGAGCTGCAACCCGATACCATCATCACTCCGGCGTGGGGAGATATCTTTCTGCCCGAAAGCCTGCAGGGAATGTCCCGCCGCGAACTGATGGAGAGCGCAGACGCACGCCAGCGTCTGATCGATGATATTCTGGGTGAATTGTCCGAGGAGGTTCTCGGCCGCAGCCATCTCTACCAGCTCATCAGACGCTTTCGGCCGCATCTTGTGGTGGATTGCATCAACTCTGCCACGGCAGTTGCGTATCAGGATATTTTCAGCAGTTATTTTCATCTCAAAAGCGACCTCGCCAGCATCCGGGAAACCGGCAAAATGCCGGGCAATTTCCTCGGTGATGTGGAGAAAATGCTCTGCACGCTGTACGTTCCGCAGTTGATCCGGCATGTGCAGATTCTCTACGAAGCGATGCGGCGCGTGCGCACGGAGTTCTATTTCAAAATCGGCACCAGCGGCACCGGCGGCATGGGACTGAATATCCCCTACACCCATTCCGAAGAAAAACCCTCCCGTGTGCTGCTGAGCAAATCATCCATCGCCGGGGCGCACACCATGCTGCTCTTTCTCATGGCGCGCACACCGGATGCACCGATCACCAAGGAAATCAAGCCGACCGCCGCGATAGCGTGGAAGAAAATCGCCTACGGGCCGGTACGCAAGGGCGGCAAGCCGATCGAGCTCTATGATTGCCCGCCGGAGAATGCCGTTGCGCTGGAGGGCAAACTGCCGCTGCACGCCGAGGATGTTGCGCAGAAACTCGAGGGTGAAGTGTTCAAATCCGTGTACATCGATACCGGTGAAAACGGTATTTTTTCCCAGGCTGAGTTTGCCGCCATCTCTTCGACAGGGCAGATGGAGGTGATCACCCCCGAGGAAATCGCCCGCAATGTGGTCTATGAAATCAAGGGCGGCAACACCGGGCACGACATCATCAACGCCCTGGACAATGCCACCATGGGCCCGACCTATCGCGCCGGTCTGCTGCGCCAGCGCGCGCTGAAAATCATGCAGGACCTGGTGGAAAAGCACCAGTGTGACAGTGTTGCCTTCGAGCTGCTCGGCCCCCCGCGGCTGTCGAAACTGCTCTATGAAGCCCATCTGCTCAAGCTCGGTTTTAAAACCATGGAAGCCGTGCGCGACGCCGAGCCGGAAGAGCTCGTCCGGGTTCTGGAGAAGACCATCACCGGCAACAAAAAACTGCGTTCCGAGATCATCTCCATCGGCCTGCCGATTCTGATGCCTGATGGCAAGCGCATTCTGCGCGGTCCGGTGATCAAGATCCCTCCGTTCCGCGGCACGGATGAGATGGA
The DNA here is from genome assembly GCA_011375275.1 of Bacteroidota bacterium. Classification (GTDB taxonomy): domain Bacteria; phylum Zhuqueibacterota; class Zhuqueibacteria; order Zhuqueibacterales; family Geothermadaptataceae; genus Geothermadaptatus. The sequence goes on along the minus strand of DRLW01000737.1, from coordinate 7,395 downwards.
GATCACCGAAGAAGCTGTCGAGCGCTGGGCCTATGACGGCTGGGTCGATCTGCGCAAGGAAAATATGCAGATATGGAAAAAGCGCATGCTGGAAATTTTCGAAGAGCTGAACGCCATCCCGGAAAATGATACCAGTTCGCAGTTTGACCGCGAGCGCACCTACTGGCTTGACGAGGGCGAGATCAATGTCGGCAAAGTCGTCGGCTGGATTCTCGACCATGAGGAGAAAGGCGCGCGCATGAAGGCGTGAGCGGCCGGCAAAATAGGCTGGAAAACAGCATGGCGCGGCTTCTGATGTTGTCGCACGGTTTGGTACTGAAAATTCATTTTTTGTCAATTTCCGGATAATATTATAAATAACAGCAGGTTATGAATTTTTTTCTTTCCTGTTGATTCTCAACCGATCCCCCCGGGATTGCATTCTTTGATTGTATTTTCATCCCGGGTTATTTATATTCAAAATTTGTCGCAAAAAGGCAGGTCTTTGGAAACGAAACGCACACGAATTATCGCAATTGACGGGCCGGCAGGCTCGGGGAAAAGCACCACCGCGCGTCTGGTGGCGCGGAAATTAGGTTTTACCTATCTCGATACCGGGGCGTTGTACCGTGCCGTCACCTGGCTGGCGCTCCACAAGAACATCGATCTCTCCGACGAAGACACCATCGCAGAAGCCGCACGCCAGGCACATTTCGAAATCGACTCTGCAACTGATAAAACCCGTGTGATGGTGGATGGCCGTGATATCAGCGAGGCCATTCGCATGCAGGAGATCAGCAATAATGTCAGTGTTGTCGCCAGCTATCCGAAAGTGCGGCAACTGATGGTCTCCCTGCAGCGCAAGCTCGCTGCCCACGCCGATGTCGTTGTCGAAGGGCGGGATATCGGTACAGTGGTTTTTCCTGATGCGGATATCAAGATCTTTCTCACCGCTTCGGTGGAGGCGCGCACGCAACGGCGTATGGCCGAGCTCAGGGAAAAGGGGGTAGAAATCTCTTTTGAAGAGCTGAAGCGCGACCTCATCGAGCGGGATCGCAAGGACAGCGAGCGAGCCAGCTCGCCCTTGCGCAAGGCAGACGACGCGATCGAGCTGGATACGACTGAGCTGAGTATCGAACAGCAGGTCGATGCGATCGTCGAGGCCTTTCAGGCCCAGCACGTGGCCTGAAGTGATGATGTGAAAAAATCCTTTCCCGGACTTTGGAAAGGTAAAAAATACACCTAAGGAGGTATAATTTCATGACTGACAGTTCAAATCAACCCGTAACCCCTAACCCGGAAGAAGAGGTTCAGACCGCGGCAGTTGCCGGGGATGAGTCTGCTTCCGAAAAAAAGAAACCGGCTGCAAAAGCAAAGAAAACGGTGAAAACCGATCTTTTTGCGGATGAGGACAAAGTTATCGATATTTCTGAGCTCAAAGATGATCAGGAATACGATGATGAGGAGTACAACAACTTCATGCAGCTGTACGATAACACCATCGCAGAATTTGTCGAGGGCGAGCTGGTAACCGGCAAGATTCTCGCCATCGGCGATAGCGAAGTCGCTGTTGACATCGGCTTCAAGTCCGAAGGTGTTATTCCTATCGAAGAGTTTTCCAAACCAGAAGAACTGAAGATCGGCGACGAAATCGAAGTTTTCCTCGATACAGTGGAAGATACCGACGGCCAGCTCGTGCTGTCGAAGAAGAAAGCCGACTTCATGAAAGTCTGGGAAAAGATCGTCGACAGCCATGCCCGCGGCGAGGTGCTTCGTGGCACCTGCGTACGCCGGATCAAGGGTGGTATCGTCGTGGATCTCATGGGCGTGGATGCTTTCCTGCCCGGCTCTCAGATCGACGTTCGACCGATCCGCGATTTCGATGCCTATATCGGCCGCGAGCTGGATTTCCGCATCGTCAAGGTCAACGAGATGCGCAAGAATATCGTGGTATCGCATCGCGTGCTGGTTGAGGAAACCCTCAAAGAACAACGGCAAAAAATTCTCGACAACCTCGAAAAGGGACAAGTTCTCGAAGGCACGGTCAAGAACATCACCGATTTCGGTGTTTTTATCGATCTCGGCGGCGTCGATGGCCTGCTGCATATCAACGACCTGTCATGGGGCCGTGTCAGCCATCCTTCGGAAATCGTCTCCCTCGATGATAAAATCAAAGTCCAGGTCCTCGATTTCAATGAGGCCAAAGACCGTATCTCTCTCGGTCTCAAGCAACTGCAGCCACATCCGTGGATCGATGTCGATAAGAAATACCCGGTCGGCAGCACGATTACCGGAAAAGTGGTCAGCATCTCTGATTACGGCGCGTTCGTCGAAATCGAAAAAGGCGTTGAAGGCCTGATTCACATCTCAGAGATGAGCTGGACCCAGCATATCCGCCACCCATCGAAAGTCGTCTCCATCGGCGAAACGATCGAAGCGAAAGTGCTCAACCTCGACGTCGAGGGCAGGAAGATTTCTCTCGGCCTCAAACAACTCGAGCCAGATCCCTGGGATCAGATCGAAGAGCGCTACCCTGTCGGTTCGACGCAGCACGGCGTGGTGCGCAACCTGACCAACTTCGGTGCTTTTGTCGAGCTGGAAGAAGGCATCGACGGGCTGGTACACATCTCTGATCTGTCCTGGACCAAGAAAATCCGCCACCCCGGAGAAGTACTGAAAAAGGGTGACGAAGTGGATGTGATCGTGCTCAATGTTGATAAAGCCAACCGGCGTATCTCCCTTGGCTACAAGCAGACACGCGAAAATCCGTGGGATACCTTCACCGAGCGCTATGCGGTCGGCACCGAAACCACGGGCAAGGTCGTACGCATGATCGACAAAGGTGTGATCACCGAGCTGCCCGACGATGTTGACGGTTTCGTGCCGATCAGCCATCTGGTCAAGGATAACATCAACAAGCCCTCGGATGGCTACGCTGTCGGCGATACCCTCAGCCTGGTAGTGATCGAGTTCAACGCGGAGAATAAGAAGATCATTCTCTCTGAAAAACTCGCTCATGAAAAAGGCGCTGTGGCTGAAAAATCCGGCCAGAAAGAGGACGCGGCTGCCGAAGCACCTGCGGAAGAAAAGGCTGCGGAAACCGCTGAACAGCCGGAAGCAGAGGCTGATGCATCCAAAGCCGAAACTGCCGAAGCCGAAGCACCCGCTGAAGAGGCAGCACCCGCCGAAGAAGCAGCAAAAGATGCCGCCCAGGAAGAACAGGCGTCTGATGATGCTGAAGCCGCGGATGCAGAAGAAGAAAAGAAAGAATCGTGATCAGCGATTCTCCTAATCTATCCGGTCGGGCGCGCCCTGCGCCCGGCCTTTTTTTACTTATCCATCCTGCAATTTGAGAATATTTTCAGATCAGAGAACAGAGGAGATCACAGATGTGGGCACTTAGATGGATTTTCACCGTAGTCGTCATTCTTCTCATCCTTGGCTTTGCGCTGCAGAACACGACACAGGAAGTCGCGGTTGTTTTTCTGAAAGGAAAAATTGAGACCGGCCCTCTGCCCATCTGGCTCATCGTCTATGCCTCGTTTGGCCTGGGCATGATCTTCTGGCTTTTCTTTTCCATCTTTCAGGTTCTTGCCCTGAAAAACGAAATGCGCAAAATGCGTGCGAGCAACACCCAATTGCGCAAGGAGCTGGATAACCTGCGCAATCTGTCCATCGAGGCTGATGCCGAAGCCCTGCCCGCAGAACCCCCGGCTGCTCTGCCTGCCCAGAGTGAGGAGGCGGAAGGGGAGAAACAGTAGGCAGCGGCAGTAGCAGTTTTCTGGCAATTGTGAAGACCCCGAGAGACGGGGTGATGACTGGATCAATTCATGGTAAAATGATGACCGAAGTCGAACTCTTTCTGATAATCATTGTCGGGCTTTTTATTGTGGCGGCCCTGGCTTTTTTTATGACCCGGCGCTCCGGGAAACAGGATGATGACGCGGCGACCGATTATGCTGCCGGCCTGAGTTATCTCGTTTCCGGAGAAAAGGAGCTGGCTCTGGATAAACTTCGCCAGGCGGTGCGTAAAGACACCACCAACATCGATGCCTACCTCAAGATCGGCGATATCCTGCGCGATATGGGCCAGGTCGATCAGGCGATCAAAGTGCACAAAAGCCTGACCGCGCGTACCAGTTTGCGGCCCTCTCAGCGCTTGCAGATCCTGCGAAGCCTTGTCGATGATTACGAAGCGCGCAAGAATTTCAAGCTCGCCCTTGAAACAGTGCAGCAACTGTTGCAGATTAAAAAAGATGACCTGCAGGCGCGGGAAAAGGAGCTGGAAATTTACGAAGCCCTGGGCGACTGGAGCAAAGCAGCTTCGGTGTATAAAACCGTCGCCAAACTGAAAGGCAGCGAAGACAAGTCGCGTCTGGCTCTGTACCGTGTCGAGATGGGCAAGCAGCATGTGGCAGCGGGCAACGAAAAAGAGGCGCGCACAGCATTCCGCGAAGCGATCAAAATCTATCCCCAGTGTACCGAAGCCCATCTGGAGCTGTGCGAAAGTTATATCCGCAGCGAGCGCAACAACGATGCGCTGGAAACCATCAAGAAGTTCGTGCAGGCGGCTCCCAATGCTGCTTCCAAAGCCTTGCATCGTATCAAAGATATGCTGTTTGAAATCGGCGAGTTCGGCGAGATCGGCAATATCTACAATCAGGTCATCAGTAAAAGCCCGGAAAACTGGCAGGCCTTTCTGGCTCTGGCAGAGCTGCACGAAAAAAAGGGTGAAATCGATCAGGCGATCGAAGTGTGCCAGCGCGTTCTGCAACGCAATCCGGATTACGTGCCTGCACGTGAGCATCTCGTCCGTTACTATCACCGCGACGGCCAGGATATCCTCGCCGTCGAACAGGCTCTGGCTATGATCAACTCGAAAAAAGCTCAGGAATGACCGCTGTTCGTGCCGGAAAACTACGCATGTGCCCAGGGATGGTTCGCACAGTGAAAACAGTCTTTCGCAGCCTTTTAATCAGCATCCCCATCCTTTTTCTTTTCCCATTCTCATCGCAGGGCCAGATCACCGAGAAAAAGGTGCTGGACCTGCTGACCTCACGCAGCACCGGGGCGATCCGCGCTGAACTGCATAAACTCGCACAGCGCTGGCCGGATTCGCCTGAGCTGCTCTATTTCACCGCCCTGCTCGACAGCAGCGGCGAAAATGCCCGCACTCAGTTCGAGCATATCTTAGCCAGCTTTCCGGCTTCTCCTTTTGCCGCCAAAGCCCTTTTTCGCCTTGGACAGATGGATTTCGCCCGCGGCAATTACATCCGTGCGGCCGAGGCTTTCGGCAAACTCGTCGATCGCTATCCGCATGCTGCTGTTCGTAACGAGGCCGAATATCTGCAGGCCCGCAGCCACCTTTTGCTCGGAGAATACAACACCGCTTTGCTGCTGTATCAAAAGTTGCTCTCGCGGCATGTGCCCGAAACGGTGCGGCAGCGCACGCAGGATGACCTCGGCCTGCTGGCGCAGATGAAAGCAGAGCAACAGGAGCGCGCTGTCAGCAGGGAAAAGCCGATCGCCTCGAAAGAAGAACCGCGCGCTGAGAAGCCGGGCAGGGCCATGGAGCGGGTCGCAGATAAGCGGGATATTTTTACCGTGCAGGTGGGATCGTACGGCGTGCGCGCGAATGCGGAGAGCCAGAAAAAGTGGTTTCGCCTGCGAGGCTATCCTGCTGAAATCGTCGAATATCGCACCAGAAATCGTTTGTTCTATCGCGTCGTCATCGGCAAGTTTGATGAAAGAGAGGAAGCCCGGCGTGCCGGGGAGCGTCTGCGCCGGCTTTTTGAGGTCAATTTTCGTATAGCCAAATTGGATGAGACCCCATGATCACTGTTCGCGAAGCCATCGATATCGTTTTGAACCATACCAATCGCAAGGCGCCTGAGAAGGTGGCCATCGCTGATGCCGTGGGGCGCGTGCTCGCCGAGGACGTCATTTCCGACATGGACATGCCGCCCTTTCACCGCAGCATGATGGACGGCTACGCCGTGCGCAGCGAGGATGTCGCATCAGCCCCTGCTGCTTTGCGTGTGGTCGGGTTCATCCCGGCGGGGTCTTTCCCGGGCTTCAGCCTGTCAGCCGGAGAGACGGCCAAAATCATGACCGGCGCCCCGTTGCCCGAAGGCGCGGATGCTGTTCGGGAAGTGGAGAAAACCGGCCCCGGCCGCGATGATACCGAAGTTCGCATTCTCGAAGCCGTGCGTGCCGGGCAAAATGTCGTGCCGGCAGCGAGCGAGGTCAGCCGCGGCGATGTTGTGCTGACTTCGGGCACATACCTCAGTCCGGCAGCGATTTCTATTTTGGCCGCGACCGGGCACACGCATATCAAAATTTACTCCGCACCACGTGTGGCAGTACTCGCCACAGGCGATGAACTGGTTGAACCCTCGGTGGTGCCCATGCAGGGGCAGATACGCAATTCCAACAGCTCATCATTGCAGGCCCATTGCCGCGCCCTTGGTCTGGAGTGTGATCTGCTCGGAATTGCCAAAGACGATAAGATGGCCTTGAAACAGCGCATCCAGCGTGGCCTGAGCTACGACGTGCTGCTGATCACCGGCGGTGTTTCCATGGGCGACCTCGATTTTGTCGATGATGTCTTCCGTGAGCTGGGCCTGCGCATCCTGTTTCAAAAAGTCGCGATCAAACCGGGCAAACCGACGGTTTTCGCCCTGCACGAAAACCGCCCGGTCTTCGGCCTGCCCGGGAATCCGGTCTCCGGCGCCACGGTCTTCGAAGTGATCGTGCGTCCGGCCTTGCGCAAGATGATGGGCTACCCGACATGGCAGAATCAGATCGTGCGTGCCCGTCTGACCAGCATGTTCCGCAACAAGTCCAACCGGGAGAACTATCATCCGAGTGTGACCTGGTACGAAGAAGGCCGGTTCTTCTGCCGCCCGCTGGATACGCGCGGCAGCGGTGATGTCGCCAGCTATGCTCACTGCAATTCTTATCTGATCTGCCCGCAGGACCAGAAGGAGGTAGGCAAGGGGACGGAGATCGATGTGCTGCTGCGTGATGATTACTACATGACCTGACATGACATGCCGGCCCGCATAATTTCTCTCACGTACAAAACCGCATTTTTGCTGCTCGTTCTCTCTGTTGCTGTCGTGGCGCAACAGGGAACGGCCCCGCAACTGACCGTGGTCTATCCGGAAGAGGGCGATGTCGTACAGGCAGGTGATTCGACCTATGTCTTCGGGCATGTCACGCCGCCCGGTGTGCCGGTTTTCGTCAACGGCGTGCGGGCAAAGAAATATGTCAACGGCACGTTTATGGCCGTGGTGCCTGTCACCCCCGGTGTGTTTCGTTTTTCCTGCCTCGCCATCGATGGGCTGGATAGCACGCGCGTGCTGCGCAGCGTGCGTATTCCGGACTACCTTTTTGAAACCCCGCCAGAACCGG
>DRLW01000736.1 GCA_011375275.1 Bacteroidota bacterium | reverse complement strand
GGGAAAAAGGAGTTTGGTTATGGCACCATCATGGTACCGTTGCAGAATCAGGAGCTGAATGCGGATGAAATTTTTGCGCTGATGCAGCGCATCGCGGCGGAAGATGCTGTCGTGGTGTATGCCCTGAAAACCGGGCTGTCCGTGAGCGGTGCTGATCTCGGCAGCCCCTCTTTTGCCGCCCTGCGGCAGCCCAGAATTCTGCTCGCTGCCGGTTCGGGTACAAGCGCGTATGATGTCGGCGAGGTGTGGCACCTGCTCGATCAGCGCTATGATGTCCCGGCCAGCATCGTGGATTTCAACCGGCTGGCTGGTGTCGATCTGAATCGTTACAATACCATCATCATGCCGAGCGGTTCTTATAGCGGGCTGGACTCAAACCAGGTTAACCGCCTGCGCCAATGGGCACGAAACGGCGGCACGCTGATCGCTATGGGACGCACGATCAACTGGCTGAATGCGCACAACGTGGTCGATGTTCAGTTTGTGAAAAAGCAAAAAAAGGATAAAAAGGCCGGGCCGGAACGCAGGCCTTATGTCAAGGCTTCGAGTGATCGCGGTGCCCAGGTTATCGGCGGGGCGATTTTCGCAGCTCACCTCGATCGCAGCCACCCGATCGGATATGGCTATGACCAGGACGAAATTGCGGTTTTCCGGCGCGGTACGCTGTTCATGAAGCCATCGAAAGACCCGTACAGTACACCGTTACAGTACACGGATGCACCGTTGCTGAGCGGATATATTTCCTCGCAGAATCTCGAGCGTTTGCGTAACTCCGCCTCTGTGGTCACCAGGCGTCTCGGCCGCGGTGCCGTGGTGCTGATCGCGGATAATTTCAATTTTCGGGCCTTCTGGTATGGCACCAACAAGCTGTTTGCCAACAGTATTTTTTTCGGTCCGGTCATTTACGGCAACAGGCGGTTTTGAGCCGGTCTGCTGCACAGTGCAGCAACAACGGTTTCAGATTGTGTAGGTTGGAAAATCATCGTTTAGCAAACCCGGTTGGTGTTTTGGGTTTTAAAAATGATATTTGTCCCTGGCCCAATTTTGGGGATTGTTGACGATATTCTTCCGGATGCGACCCGCGGTGTAGGGGCGACCGGTGGGTCGCCCCTACATGATCGCGTTGCCAGAATTTTTGCCCTGATTGCCTCGATATTTTTTATCCGTTTGGTGATCGATGATTTGAATCCGGCCATGAGGAGGCCGATGGGTTGGGGGCGGGTTAATGAACGGCCACGCGTCCCATCCCACCCCCTCAAGCATCTGGATAAGGAAAAGCATCGTCCATCGCGACATAAATGTCGCGGTACATGGCCCTGGAAATCAACCCATACGATGTGAGGAAGAGTCTTTCAGCCTACCGATGGGCACCGAAAGCTCAACCGTGGTGCCGCGGCCGGGTGTGCTGGTCAGGCGCAACGACCCGTGCAGACTTTTGACGCGCTGGCGGATACTGGTCAGCCCGAAACCACCTGACTCCCGCTGCTGATCAGTTCCAAAACCCACGCCCTCGTCTGCGATGCGCAGGACAAGCTGCCTGCCATCCTGGTGTGCGTGCATCTGCACCTCGCGGGCTTGTGCGTGTTTGACAACATTGTTGAGCACCTCCTGTATGACGCGATAGAGGTCGAGCTGAGCCTTGCTGTTTTGCACGATATCCAGCGCTGAGATGTTCAAGATGACCCGCAGGCCGGTGCTGTCCGCGATTTTTTTAGCCATCGCTTCGATGGCTTTGACCAGCCCGAAGCGCTCGAGCAGGTGGGGATGCAGTTCGGAAGACAGTTTGCGCACGCTGTTCAGGGCTTGCACGATTTCCTGTGACAGTGCGGCGAAAATTTCGGCCTGTCCGGGCATGTCTTCACTCGCCAGCATGTTCCGCTGCACCATGTTGTTGATGATGATCAGCTCCTGCCCGAGGCTGTCGTGCAGCTCGCCGGCCAGCCTGCGCCGTTCCTGCTCCTGGGCCTCGACGAGCTGGCGGGCAAACGCTTCCTGGGCCTCTTTCTCCTGGCGCAACCGGCGCATGCGCAGGGTGATCAGTGTAAAAATAACTCCCCCGGTCAGCAGCACTGCGATAGCGTGAAACCACCACTCCTGCCAGAACGGCGGTACGATGAGAATGCCGACGGAAACCCCATCCCGGTTCCAGATGCCATCGTTGTTGCTCGCCCGTACGCGAAAGGTGTACTGCCCCGGACTCAGATTGGTGTAGCCGGCGTAGCGCCGAAAACCCGCATCGATCCATTCGCTGTCAAACCCCTCCATTTTATAGGCATAGCGGTTTTTCTCCGGCGCGGTGAAATCCAGAGCAGAAAATTCAAACGCGAAAAAATTATCACTGTGATCAAGGCTGATGCTGCTGATTTCGGACAGTGCCTGTTCGAAAGAGCGGCTTTTGTTGAAGACTTTGAAATCGGTCAGTGCAACCGGTGGGATAAAGGTGTTGTCCCGCATCGTTTCAGGGAAAAAAGCCGTCACACCGCTGACGCCGCCAAAAAGCAGCATCCCGTCGCGTGTTTTCAGCGCTGCCCCTGCGTTGAATTCATTGCTCTGCAGCCCGTCACTCACATCGTAGCTGCGCAGGACACGGCCGGTGCCGCTGGTGTCGAACACGGTCAGCCCTTTGTTGCTGCTGATCCACAACTGACCGTGGCTGTCGAACAGCAGACCGTGGATAAACATGTTGGGCAGGCCATGGGCCGGAGTGTACTGCCGGAATGTGTCCTTCCGCAGGTCGAAGAAGTTCAGCCCGCCGCCCATGGTGCCGAGCCAGAAATTCCCATCGTTAGTTTCGAGGATCGCCGTTATGCTGTTATGGCTCAGGCTGTTGCTGTCGGCCGGATCGTGTTTGTAGCGCCGGAATCTCTCCTGTTGCGGGAGATACCGGTTCAGGCCGGAATACGTGCCGAGCCATATCGTGCCCTGTGAATCCTCATACAGGCATCGTACGATATTGCTGCTCAGGCTGAGCGGATCATCCGCTGAATGGCTGTAGGTTCGAAATATACCTGTGTTGGGATCGAAAACACTCACTCCCTTGCTGGTACCGATCCAGATGTGCCCACTCCGGCTCTGCATGAGCGACCAGATGAAATCATTACCCGGACTTTTTGCCGAGCCGGGCTGGTGGCGGAAGCGCCTGAACCTGACCGGCGTACCGTCCTGCTCCAGTCTGCGCAGGGCCTGGTGCGTGGCCAGATAGAGCCCGCTGCCGTATGTGCCGACCCACAAATTACCGTCGCGATCGAAGAGTATGCTGCGCACGTCTTCGTTACCCGGTTCGGAAGAACGCCCTTTCCCCTGGGTGAGGTGGATGCGGCGGATCTCCCCTTTGCGCATGTCGATGCGATCCAGCCCGCCGCCGCTGCTGCCGACCCAGATGTTGCCGCTGCCCGATTCTGCCAGCGCACGGATGTAATTGTGGCTCAAACCCTGCCTGCTGCCGCTGCCTTGTTCGATGTGCAGAAATTTTTTCGGCTTGCGATCGAGCTTGTTCAGGCCACCGCCCCAGGTGCCTATCCAGAGATTGTGCGAGCGGTCTTCAAAAAAAACATCGACGTTGTCAAAGCTCAAACTTTGCGGCTGCCCCGGCTCGTTCCGGTAGCGGAGAAAAGAGCCGGTCGTGCTGTCGTATCGGCATACGCCCCCGCCGGCGGTTCCAATCCAGATCACGCCGGCGTGATCTTTGAAGATCGCCTCGATTTTATCATTGCTGAGCGAAGTCGGGTCAGCGGGATCGTGGGAGAAATGTGCCAGCTTTTTCAGTTGCCCTGCCGGGTCGTAGCTGAATACATCGATGCCGCCACCGTAGCGGCCGATCCAGACGCGCCCCTGCTGGTCGCGGGCTATGCTTTCGATGCGCGCGTGTTGCGGGCGCGCGTTTGCCGGTGCTCTGTGCTGAATGCGCAGCACAGGACGGCCCGTCTCATCAGTGCCCATGTCTTTGAGGATGAAGAATCCCTGTTTTTCCGTGCCCACCCAGATGGTTTGCGCATCGATGAACAGGCTGCGGATATGCAGGGCCTGGGTTCCCGTTTGCGAGCCTTGCAGGGCGATACGGTGCGTCAAGCCGCTTTGGGGATCGTGTACAGCCAGCCCGCCGCCACGTGTGCCAATCCAGATACGGTCGCGGCCGTCCAGCGCCAGAACGCGGATGCGGTCGCTCGGCAGCGAGAGGGAATCGTCCGGGGCGTGGGTGAGGGTACGGATCGTGTTGCTGCGCAGGTCCATCTGCGCCAGGCCGTGCGTCATCGTACCGATCCAGAGATGATTATGACGGTCGGCCACCAGCGTGGAGATGACATTGCCTGGCAGGCCGTTATCGCTCGTCCAGGTGCGAAATGTATAGCCGTCGTAGCGGTTCAAGCCGTCCAGGGTTGCGATCCAGAGAAAGCCGTGGGCATCCTGGGCGATATCCGTGACGTTGTTCTGCGACAGTCCCTGCTCGATGGCCAGGCGTTCGAAACGGACTGTAGCGAGACGGCCGGGCATTTCCCCGCCGGCGACAGCGTAAGGGAGAGAGCTGATGAATATAAAGAAAAGTAAAAAGGAAGAACGCATCACGCGAGTGTCCCTGTTAGGATGTCATGGCTGTTGTGTCGCTCTGGGTGGCCTGTTCCCTGCGCCGGGATTTCGATACTCCGATGAAATCGGGGCCTTTCATGGCGCGATAAATCGCGCACTACGAACGGTTTATCTGCAACTATATCCGGATATCCAGTTAACTCAGCAATCCAGGGCCAGCTC
>DRLW01000735.1 GCA_011375275.1 Bacteroidota bacterium | reverse complement strand
TCGATGACCTGAACACGCAGATAATCCGCGAGCTGATGACCTACATTGCCGGCGATCCGACTGCCGTCAGCCGCGCCCTGGGTCTGATCATGATTTCCAAAAACATCGAACGCATCGCTGATCTTGCGACCAACATAGCCGAAGAGGTCGTTTTCATCGTCGAAGGCAGAACCATAAAACACCTGCTGGGCAAAAAAGCGGACAAGGCGCGAGCACGGAGTGAGTGAGCCTGTTGAACAGTCGCCTCAATAACATGTAAAATGATCCCCCTGCCGGACTGTGCTCGAACCATAGGAGAGAGTCAGCAGTACAGCCCGTCCGAAGCATGGCATCGGAATTTCCCCGGATCGACCACCTGCTTCCGGAAGATTACGGCAATCATCTCCATGCTGTTTGTGTTCAGCCTGTGGCAAAAATAAAACTTGTATTGCTCCGTTCAGATCAATACATTGTTTCTGCATTATGCCCGATATTCGGGCTGCACAGGTCTTTCACTCATACCTTTTCGTGCCCCATCTGTCTGATTCCTCTGGTTGCATTCCGCTAATCACTCAAGGAACACTTCGCGAACCGTATGTGCAAAGCCTGATCTGAATTTGACAACCAATTCCTAAATACATTTTTTTCGTGAAAGGACATTTTATGTCGCAAGCAAAAAACGGTGATACCGTCAAGGTACACTATACCGGCACCCTGAAAGACGGCTCGGTCTTCGATTCTTCGAGAGAACGCGAGCCTTTGGAATTCACCCTCGGCTCAGGCCAGTTAATTCCCGGCTTTGAGGAAGCCGTCGTCGGCATGAATATCGGCGACAGCAAAACCGTCACCATCGCCGCCGATGATGCGTATGGCCAGTACCGCGATGACATGCGCATGGAAGTACCCATGGAGCAGTTCCCGGATAACATCACGCCGGAAGTTGGGCAGCAGTTGCAGCTCAGCAACCCGGACGGCAGCACGTTTCTGGTCGTCATCAGTGAAATTTCCGACTCAGGCGTCACCCTTGATGCCAACCATCCCCTGGCCGGCAAAGACCTGACCTTCGAAATCGAGCTGGTCGAAGTCGTCTGAGCCCTGCACCAGAACAAATTTGAAAAAGCCATGCCCTGCATAAAGCAGAGCATGGCTTTTTTTGTTGGCTCTTTCTCAGATTGTGTGGATTGGGAAATTATGGTTGCAAATCCGTTTGGTGATCGCGGATTTAAACCCGGCCATGCTGGAACCGATGGATTGCGATTCTGGCCCGGGTATGATATACAGGCGAGCCCGACTCGTACCGCGACATTTTTGTCGCGTCTCAGCCCTGCGCACCGGAGCATGCTGAATAACGCACAGTATCGTGCTTCGCGACATGAATGTCGCGGTACAGCCTGGGCGCCCCGCAGGGTGCCCATATTGAAAATCAACCCATACGATTTTCGGTTTTGCCACGTTGTTCGGCACGCCTGTCGTGGTGGTCGTTCTGCTGATTCTGACCGTGAGTATCCCGCTGCTTCTGTTTTTTCACGGCAGCAGGACTACTTTACCGCTCATCACGCGATGCTGGCCGGCAAAATGCAACACGTAAAAATACATACCCGCCGTCACGCGTACTCCGCTGTTGTTCCGGCCGTCCCAGCGCCGGCGATGCGCGCCTACAGGCAAACGTTGCTCTGCGAGCAGGCGAATCTGCCGGCCGAGCACGTCGTACACCACCAGCTTGACGTTCTGTGTCCGCTGCAGGGTGAAATGGATGAGCGTCTGCGCACGGAAAGGGTTCGGTGTACTGCGCAAACGCCAGGCATCGCCATCACCGGCTCGGGCCGGTTCCCGCACAGATACGGCGAGACCTGCCGCCGGGCCGATATACGTACGGGCGATGACGACATTATCGATATAGAGATAAATATCCTGCGGTGCCCGGGCCGAGCCGCCATGATAAACATTCATCCAGATTTTCTCAATTTTCAACGCATCTGTATCGCGCCAGCGCCAGCCTGTCTCCTCATAGGCCAGCCGGCCATCGATCCAGCCGCGCAAAACGCCATCGTTTTCTCCCGGCGTATTCAAGCGGAGATACTGCTCGACGCAGTACCAGCGATTTTTTTCCAGAAAACCCAGCCAGCCCTGCTGCCAGACGCGTGAATCTCCGTACGTCCCCGGCATATCGGCATGGTAAACATAATTACCGATGGGGATACGCGACTGTAGTGGATTGCCATCCGGGGGGATCATGCGGAAAAGGCCTCGTGCCGACCAGCCGTTTTCACCATTCGACGGGCGCCCGCCCCAGCCACCGCTGTTGTAGGTGCCGCTGATACCGGGCAATTTGCCATTATGGCTGGTTTGCCAGGCATCAGAAATACGCAGATAGTAGCGGAAATAAATCTCCTCCGGCTCATCACCGGTTTCTTCGGCAAAATTAAATCCGGCATTCATCCCCGTATGTTCGCCACGAGGAATTTTCACCCGCAGGGCACGCCCCTGCAGAGGCTTAAACCGGCGTTTGCTGTCGGAGGATATTGTCTTTAATGTTCCGGCTCCCATACCGTAAGACCAGTCCGACTTCCAGTCCGAATTTTCAAAATCCGAAAAGAGCAGGACATCGGGATTATTGCGCAGTTCGGGCTCGCTACCCAATTCCGCTGCAAGACCTGGCATCTGTTGTGAGGATGCCCCGGGGGCAGGCACCTTGCAGGAAAAAACATCGACGATGAGGGTATCGACGCTGCTCATTTCGAGCACATGCAGGTGCAGGGAAGCAGCGATCACCTTCTCGTTCTGAGCATAGTTTGACAGGTCAAAACGAATGAGCAGGTAATGTTCAGGGGAGACGCGCAGTTCAGGGCTATCACCGGGGCTGGTGTTTTCTTCTGCAATAAGGTAAGTGTCGGCTGCAGCAGGCAGGCCTGTTGTGGACTGTTCCGTGCGGACATGCAGGACCGGGCGTAATGCCGGGTCAGCGTGATCCCTGGCGGCAAAAGCAAGACTGCCGGATGCCGAACCGAGACGCAGTAAAAAGCCATCATTGGGTAACGCGCGGGAAATCCATGCCTGGACGAGTTCCGTAGCTTCAATCTCGACAGCAGAATTTACTTCTGCTGAGACGATCTGCCTGCGGGAGAAAGGCACCACGCCGTTCGTAATGCCTTCAGCATCCACCCAGTCACCCATCGTATTTTGCCAGCGCAACAGCCCTGCGCGATTGTAAAACTCCGCCG
>DRLW01000734.1 GCA_011375275.1 Bacteroidota bacterium | reverse complement strand
GTGGGGGCACGGCATGGGAATCATCGGCAGCGCGATGATTCTGCTGCTCTTTCTCTATTCTGCACGAAAACGCGAGATGTTTGGCCTGCGCTGGGGCAAAACGAGCAACTGGCTCAATTTCCACATCTTCCTCGGTCTCATGGGCCCGGTGCTGATCACCCTGCACACCAGCTTTAAATTCAACGGCATCGTCGCGATCAGCTATTATTCGATGCTGGCGGTGATGTTCAGCGGTATCATCGGCCGTTACATTTACATGCAGATTCCGCGTGACGCCAGCGGCCACACCATGTCGATCCAGCAACTGGACAAGCAGGATCGCATGCTGACGCGCATGCTACGGGAAGGCTATGGCCTCGGCGACGACGTGATGCGCTGCATCGGCCAGCTTTCCGGCGCCGGTCTTTCTGTGCAACGCACCGGCCTGGCTGCGCTCCTGACCCTGGTGGTCATCGATCTCATGCGCCCGTTTCACATCCATAAGCTGAAACGCATCCTGCGGCGCACGCGCCAGAATATCCCCGTGCGCACGGTCAGAGCCATCATCGAAGTGGCCAAGCAGAAAAGCCTGTTGATGCGCAAACGGGCGTTCATGGATTCGATGAAAGCTGTTTTTCATTACTGGCACGTGATTCACAAACCTTTTGCCTGGGTGATGATCGTGATCATGTTCATCCACATCATCGTCGTGCTGTTGTTCGGCTACAGGTGGATTTTCTGATGGCGGCCTGCATGTACATCAGGCGGTGCATCATCATCGCTGCGTTCCTTTTTGCACTGCTGCCGGCAGAGGGACAGGCGCAGATTTCCCCGGGTGAGCTGGCCCGGCCGCACGCCTTTCTCGAAGGCCTGACCAGATGCACGACCTGCCACAAGCTCGGAGCCGGTGCGCAGCCGAACAAATGTCTCGATTGTCACAAAGAGATCAAAACCCGGGTGGAGAAAAAGCGCGGGCTGCATTTTATCTTGCTGAAAAAACAGAAAAAACGCTGTTTCACCTGCCATGCCGAGCATGCAGGCCGCGATTTTGAACTGATCCACTGGGAAAACGGGCGGGACAATTTCGACCACACCCTCACGGGTTTCACGCTGCGAGGCAAGCACAAAACCATCGACTGCAGAGACTGCCACAAGCCGGCATTCATTCGGGAAAACCTCAAAAAGCTGCAGCCGAAAATCGATTTGAAAAAAACATTTCTCGGGCTGCGCAAAGACTGTTTATCCTGCCATGAGGATGAGCACCGTGGTCAGCTCGCAACAACGTGCCAGACCTGCCACACGTTCAAAAGCTGGAAGCCGGCCCCGCGCTTCAATCACTCGCAGGCAAAATTCCGGCTCACAGGCAAGCACAAACGCGTCGATTGCGCCAAATGTCATCCGGTCGTTCGCGACCGCGCGCGCCGAAAAATCAACGGCAAAACGCTTTTTGTCAAATTCACCGGGCTGGCTTTTGCCTCCTGTGCGGACTGCCACACCGATGTGCACAAAGGCGCCTTTGGCAAAGATTGCGCACGTTGCCACACCACAGCCGGCTGGAACCGTATCGACGGCCGGCGTTTCGACCACTCGAAAACGCGCTTCCCTCTGGTCGGGCTGCACAAAAAAGTCGATTGCACCGCCTGCCACAAAAGCGGTGATTTCAAAAAACCGTTGCGTTTTCAGAACTGCAGCAGTTGCCACGAGGATGTGCACCAAAAAAAGCTCGGAGCAGACTGCAAGAGCTGCCACACACCGTTGGGATGGCAAAAGATCAAACCCGGAAAGTTCGACCACACGCGCACGGGGTTCCCCCTGCGCGGGCTGCACAAAACCGTGGACTGTAAGAAATGCCACACCAGTGGCAGCATGATCAAACCTGTTCGGCATGAGCAATGCGCAGTATGCCATGAGGATGAGCACGGCGGCCAGTTCAAGCGCCGCAAAGACGGCGGGCGCTGCGAGGCCTGCCACACCGAGGCCGGGTTTATCCCCACCCTGTTCGGCCCGAAGCAGCATCGCAAAACCCGGTTCCCGCTGCAGGGTGCCCATCTGGCGACAGCGTGCATCGCCTGCCACAAAATGGAGAGCACGCGCTCGGGCAAGCTCCTGCGTCGCTTTGTGTTTAAGAAAATCGCCTGCAGCAGTTGTCATGCGGACAACCACAACGGGCAGTTTACCAAACTCAAGCCCGTGAAACAGTGCTCAGCATGCCATACGGTGAGCGATTGGGCGGAGCTGCGTTTCGTGCACAACCGCGATTCACGCTTCAAACTCGACGGCGCGCATGAAAACGTGCCGTGTGCGGAATGTCACAAACCCATCCGCCGCAACGGCCGGACTTTCACACTCTACCGGCCCATGGCCATGACCTGTGAGTCCTGCCACGGCCCGGGAATGGACAAACGAAAAAAATAGCCGTGCACAGGGAGTGCACGATCCGGAGACAGAAAACAAAGAATGGATGGATTCCATGTCTTTTCACTACAGACTGCTTTTGACCCTCGTTTTTTTTGCGATGACACTCCCGGGAAGGGCACAGGAAAGCCCGCACACGAAACTCGCGTTCCCCTGCAGCGACTGTCACGTAACGCAATCTTTCTCCGATATCCGCTTTGACCATGACAAAACCGGCTTCCTGCTCGAAGGCAGGCATAAAACCGCGACCTGTTCCGGCTGCCACGACATCAGCGACTTCAGCACGACCAGCGGCACCTGCGCAACCTGCCATGAGGATATCCACCTCGGCAAAGCGGGCAATGACTGCGAAAAATGCCACACCGAGATCAACTGGCTGAAGTTCGACTCCGAAGCCATCCATGCGCAATCATCTTTTCCCATGCAGGGCAGGCACATCCTGCTCGACTGCCAGAGCTGCCACACCACCTCGCCGGCAGTGGATTTTGCCATCACCGCCAGCACCTGCGAGTCCTGCCATCAGCAAAATTTTCTCGAAACCAGCCAACCCGACCACCTCGCTTTCGGCTTCAGCACCGATTGCCAGGAGTGTCATGAGATGAATCGCTGGAAACCCGCTTTTATGCCGGATCACGATGCCCTGTTTTTTCCTATTTTCTCCGGCGAGCACAAAGGCGAATGGGATGACTGCACCGCCTGCCACAACGATCTCAATAACCGAAAAGAGTTCACCTGCCTGAGCTGCCACGAGCACAACCAGCAGGAGATGGATGAAGAGCACCAGGGCATCACCGGCTATGTTCACAACAGCCGTGACTGCCTCACCTGTCACCCGGACGGCAATTCCGGCGATTTCACCGCGCACGACACGCAAT
>DRLW01000733.1 GCA_011375275.1 Bacteroidota bacterium | reverse complement strand
CTTGATTTTTTCGACCATCTCACCATACGTGTACCCTCCCCGCAACCAGTGCAGCGGTTCCCGATAGCCGACTGTGAGCATGGCGTTGCAGAGCGGACTGATCCCCTGCGCAAGCAGGCTGCGCACTTCATCGAGCAGGCCCTGTACGAGCATGTGATCGACGCGGAGGCTGATTTTATCATACAGTTCCTGCCGTTCTTCGGGATACAATCCGAAAAGCTGAAAAGAAAAAGGCGCCGGGACCCGGGGCTGTTTGCGCAATTCTGATAACTTCATACCTGAACTGAGGAAGACTTCAAGGGCGCGGACGATACGGTGGGCATCTCCGGGATGCAGCTCTGAGGCGCGCTCCGGATCAACGTGTTGCAGTTCGCGGTACAGAACTTCGCTGCCTTCTATCTGGGCGCGTTTTTTTAGACTGAGCTGAAGCTTCTTATCGCGGATTTCCGCGGCAAAAAAACCGTACAGAAAAGCTTCGAGGTACATGCCCGAGCCGCCGGCGACGATGACATTTTTTCCGCGCGAGCGTATTTCATCCACACGGGCTCGTGCGGCGCGCGAAAACTGCCCTGCGCTGTACTCCTGGCGCGGATCGAGAATATCGATAAAATGGTGTGGCGCAGCAGCAAGCTCATCCCGGGTGGGCTTGCCGGTACCGATATCGAGCAGCCGGTAGATTTGCCGGCTATCTGCTGAGATGATTTCAGCATCGATGCTGCGGGCCAGCTCGATGGCAACAGCCGTCTTTCCGATGGCTGTCGGCCCGGCGATGACGATGACCGGAAGCGTGTGCTTCATTTGTTGCTCCCCAGGCCCGCCCTGCTTTCGAAGCCAGCAGTTCGGGCTGTATGAGTTCTAACTTCCCGGGTTCTCTGCGATGCAGCCAGCGGCGATGTATTCGCAAACGGGCTTTTCGAGAAAGGAGAATCGGGAAATGGCATTACTTCAGTTTTTTTCTATGATCTCACTATGTCCTGCCGAAGCGGTTGTCCAGCTCCTCGGTGGTGATCGTGATGATGACCGGCCGGCCGTGTGGGCAGAAATACGGTGTTTCAGCCTGGAAAAGCTGTTCAATCAGTGCATTCATCTCGGCTGGTGTCAGGCGGTCGCCGGAGCGGATGGAGCCGTGACAGGACCAGGTTTTAGCGATATTGTCGCGGATTTCGAGGTTGTTGCGCTTCCCGCGCCGGTAATCATCGATCATCTGTTGCAGAATGCGGTCATAGTCCTTGATGCGCAATCCTGATGGCACGCCTTCGAGAACGATGGTGTTATGGCCGAATTCATCGAGTACAAAACCGATTTTTTCGAGAAAAGGGCGCATTTCTTTCAGTATTTCGAAATCTTCAGCGCTGACCTCCAGCATTTTTGGAAAGAGAAGCTTTTGCGATCCTGCCTGTCCTGCTTCGAACAGGGCCAGCGCTTTTTCATACATGATGCGCTCGTGTGCCGCATGCTGGTCGATGATCACCAGCCCCTGGCTGGTCTGAGAGAGAATGTAACGGTTGTGTATCTGAAAAACATTATCCACAGCAAAGGCGGTCGTCTGTTCGCTCTCATCGCGGTGATCCGGCTGGCTGTCCTCGCCGGGATCAGGACTGGCGTGCTCCTGCCCTGCCCCGACGATATCGAAGCGCAACTGGTCATCGACACTCTGGCTCTGTCTTTGGGTTGTGTAAAAATCCTGCTTGCGTACCGAGGGCCTGAGTAAATCCCCGGCGGAGGAGAGCAACGACGGCGCAGAAGCACCTGTATCGGTACGCCAGTTACCGGAAAGCCGTTGCTCCAAAGGCGTTGCCGGTTTGTCGAGATTCGGAATGACATCGGAACTCATCAGGTGTCTGCGTATGACGCTGCGCAACAACGAATAGACAAGCCGGTCATCGGCAAATTTGACCTGCATTTTCGTCGGATGCACATTGACATCGACACGTGTGGGATCGACGGTGAGATGCAGAATATAGAGCGGGTAGCCCCCGTGGGCGAGAATTTCGCCATAGGCTGCGGTCACCGCATGATTCAGCGAGCGGTCCGTAAAAAAGCGCCCGTTGAGGAAAAAGTACTGCTCTCCGCTCACTTTGCGAATACTCTCGTGGGTGCCGACCAGGCCGTGAACCGCAATGGCGCCCTCGTCTGCTTCGATTTCGATCAGCATATTCGCGAGACGCTTGCCAAGGATGGCCAGCGTGCGTTCCTTCAGGCTCTGTGGCGGTACATCCCAGATGACCTTGTCGTTGTGTATCAGCCGGAAGGCTTTGGATGGATAACATAAAGCAAAGCGATTGGCTGTCACCAGACAACGACGGTATTCTGTTGATGTCGCTTTGAGAAATTTCCTGCGTCCCGGTGTGTTGAAAAAGAGATTTTTAACGGCGATCGATGTACCGGTCGTGCCGCCCGCCGGCTTTTCTGCGATGACATACCCGCCTTCAAGATGTACTTCCAGTCCCGAATCTTCACCCGAAGGGATGGATTTGATCTCAATCTGCGAGACAGAAGCGATACTGGCCAGAGCCTCGCCGCGAAACCCCAGCGTGCTGATAGCCTCCAGGTCTTCCGCGACAGCGATTTTGCTGGTGGCATGGCGCTGGAATGCCAGACGTACATCAGCCTCAGACATGCCGCAGCCATTATCGACGATGCGAATCAGCTCCTTGCCTCCATCTTTGAGCAGAATGGTGATATCATCAGCGCCGGCATCGATGCTGTTTTCAACCAGCTCCTTGACCACGGATGCCGGTCTCTCGACGACCTCACCAGCAGCGATTTTGTTGGAGACTTCAGGAGGAAGAACGGTAATTTTCG
>DRLW01000732.1 GCA_011375275.1 Bacteroidota bacterium | reverse complement strand
CAGGGCGATGCGGAGAAAATTGCCGCCATGCTGTTTGACTCCATGGCTGAGTTCCCGGCTCTGCAAAAAAGACTGCTGCGCGATCGCAATGAGCGCTGGGTGGAAAAAATCATCCCCATGCTTGAACAGGGCAAGTGTGCGTATATCGTCGTCGGAGCCGGCCATCTCGCCGGTGAATTCGGACTGCCCTCTTTGCTCAGGCAGAAAGGCTACCGCGTGACGCAATTATAGCAGCAGGGCACGCTGCTGCGCGCCCTGCTGTGATTTTTTCCCCGCCTGCGTTTGATGATGACCCTAGCGCATCAACACCATCCGCCGCGTCTGCACCTGCCCGTTGGCGCGCATCTGGTACAGATAAATCCCCGAAGCCACCACACGGCCCTGCTCATCCCGTCCATCCCATTGCACGGTGTACTCACCAGCGCGCTGAAAATCATGCACCAGTGTTCGCACCTCCTGCCCGTGTAGATTGTAGATCGTCAGCCGGACCAGCGGTATGCCATCAGATGAGGCGGGTATCGTGTAACGGATTATGGTTTCAGGGTTAAATGGGTTGGGATAGTTTTGCGCCAGGTGCAGTGAGAGCGGTGCTGGTGGTGCCTCTCCAGTAAGCACGGATGTGAGCGTCGTATCCGGCACGCAGCCGCTGTCGCGGATGATCTGCCGCGCGGTCTTGCGGTTGGTGCCCTGCACAAAATTGAACCAGTCGATCACGTAGTTTGAATCTGCAGCAAAATTGAATACATGGGTCACCACACCGACGACATCCTTTTTCGCCGTGTTGTCATATTTCCCTTTCATCATATTGACTGAAGTCTGATTTTCGAGGAAAAAGTGATCGACCTGGCAGGCCTCGTAGTTGCCCATCCCGATCACCCGAGGCGACGAAAATCCGGCAGCGGGCTGGCGGCCTCCACCGGTGCGGTAGATGAAATCCGGCTGCCAGTCCACCGAAGAGTCCGGATCGGTCGGCCCGGGGCCGCTCAGTGTCAGCATCAGCGAATCGCCCCCCAGGGGTTCCACCAGGCTGCGGAAGACATCCATATCGCCGCGGAAATCGTTGAGGCTTTTGCCTGCTGAGGTGATCGTTGCCTGCGGGTAGTTGGTAAATCCATCCCAGATGGGGTGATAAATGCCGTGGTGATGAGCGCCGATTTCATGACCCTGTTCCTGCCAGGTTCGGATCTGAGCTATTTTGCTGCTGTCGGCCATGATCATCTCTGCCCACTGCGGTGCAAACTGGATGGTCAGGAGAATGCCGTAGCGGTTGGCGAGATCAACGAGATCGACCAGTCGCGGATATTCCGAGGTGGTGTGCGGTTCACACTGTACGGTGAAAAATGTCTCGGGGCCTTCGGGTTCTTCGGGCTCCTCGGGTTCATCGTCCCCCGGCGCGCTGGTGCGCTTCTGAAAAAACTGTTTGTCGTTGCCGAGGCTGTCTTTGAGGGAATAAACGATGCGCGGGATGCCATCCGTGCCGGTGGCGAACGCCGGGAATTTCGTGCCGCCGCTTCCCAGGTCGGTCAGGCGCTCTACCTCGCTCCAGGACAGGCCGCCATCGAGAGAGTAGCGGACACCGAGGTCTGAGCTGCGCTGTGGCCCGGGCGGTGATTCTATACGCAGAAAATACCACAACACGTCACGTTCTGCACTGTAGCTGAAAACCGGAAAGATCGTATAGGCCTCGCGCATGGTCTGCGGCGTGCTCCAGGTCGTGCCGCCGTCGGTGGAATGCATGTACCACACGAACACCTCGATCAGCCGCCCGGCCGGATACTCCATGATGCCGAGATGGATCGTGCCGTGCTTATCCATCTGCACCATCGGGTCCCACTGCCGCCCGGCTCCCCCGGTGATGAGCTGCTCGGTCCAGGTCGCGCCGCCATCGTAGGTCACTGCGCCATATACATCCCAGTCGTCGCCGGCAGCGCGGCTGTCGCGCCAGGCCACCAGCAGGGTGTCGCTCGTGGTCGGCGCAAAGTCTGCGCGCGGAAAACCAGAGTGCTCACCATCATCTTTGCTCAGCATGGCCGGTGTCTGCCAGGTTGTGCCACCGTCAGTCGAGCGAGTGTACCACACCTCAGCCGGTTTGCTGTCGTCATCGGTATCACCGTCGTGCCAGAACACGTGCAACCGGTCGTTGGCATCTGTGCTGATAAAATTATAGGAAATTTTATAACGGATTGAATCGGAAATGCGTTGTGCCCTGGCCCAGGTCGTGCCGCCATCGCTGCTGTTGGTATAGTACAGGCCTACTTCCGGCGCACGGGCTGTGAAAATGGCGTGAATACCATCATTCTGATCCACGGCCATGGTGATGCAGCAACTGCCGATCAGGCCGGAAGTTGCCTGAAAATCGGTCGGTGTGGACCAGGATGCACCATCGTCATCCGATGTTGTCTGATAAAGCTTTATGCCGCCACTGGGAGCGGTTTCGTTGTAGATCAAAACGAGCTTGCCGCTGCTGAGAATGACCATGTTGTTGCCGACATTGCCCGTGGCTGAACCGCCTTTGTCCGGCACCGGGCTTGGGGTGGTCCAGGCCGTACTCAGGGAATCCTGGCCGTGTAAGCTGAGCGAAATGAAGAGCAGTGAGATAACAGTGATAGCGGGTATAAACCTGTGCATGACTCCTCCTGATAGTGTACTTCGAAATGATGAGAATAATGATGTGGTTAGGTGCGAAAGCGGGTTTTGCTGACAACCTTTGTGCCAAAAGCAAAAAACAACATCGCTCCGGAAGAGAAAGGCAGAAGGGAGCAGAGAATAAATTTTTGATGTGTACCTGTGGGTACATGGGGTGGGTGGAATGGGACAGTTGCAGTTATGGAGGAATGCTCCTCCCTCCTCTCGTCACACCGCTCCAGCGGTGTGACGCCCCCGTGCCGCTCCCGCGGCATTGCACAAGCGCAGCGAGATACCGCATCCCCCGAAAGCCCCTACCCATCCCCGAACCCTCATTCCGATTTCCCCACAGCGGAAGACCGGCATCACCCAGACTCAGACATGTGCCCGAAAAGATGAGATTCCGGCACTGCGCTTCGCTTGGCCGGAATGACACATGCGGGT
>DRLW01000731.1 GCA_011375275.1 Bacteroidota bacterium | reverse complement strand
ATCGGGCAGAACGTTGTAGCGGTCGAGCAGGGACGTGCGCATCTGCTCAAACATGCTGTCATTCAGGGGCGCATAGGAGCCGCCATCCTGGCCGAGAATTTCCGTGGTCACGCCCTGGCGGATTTTCGACTGGGCATGTCCATCAGCGAGCAGGTCGTCTTCGCTGTGCGAGTGAATGTCGATGAAGCCCGGGCAGACGATGCGTTCCCGGGCATCGATGACCAGCCGGGCATGCGCGCCGGCAAGCGTACCGATGCGGGCGATCCGGCCCTGTGCAATGCCGATGTCGGCTGCAGTGGGGCTGTTCGACAGGCCGTCGTACACCAGACCGTTGCGGATGAGAATATCAAATTCCTGCCTCGCGGAGCGCGGGCTGAGCACGACAGCGGGTGCTGCCAGGGCTGCTGCGCTGAGGTGCAGAAAACGGCGGCGACGCATTTTTTCGGGCATGCTGGCTCCTTCGGTTCGGAAAAAGTGAAAAAATTAGCGGAAACATATTACATTGGCAAGGCTTTTTTCCGGAGGAAGATTTTTTCCCATACATTTTTTCCGGGTTTGTTTATACCAGCCCACGCAGTCCCCGGTAAAAGCAGGAATATTTTCCCGCTAAAACGGGTTAAAAGAATTTCATTCCAGAGTAGAAGAATTCTGCGTCCCATAAAAATACGGAGTTTTCATGAAACAGACGATCCTTCCGCTGCTCTTGTTGTCCGCCGGCCTTGCGCAGGCACAGCAGCTTTCTTTCAGTGCGCTGGAAAACCGAGCCGGTGCTCTGCTCGGCGAGGTCGTGCATAGCGGGCGCGTCGATTATGCCGCGCTGCAGAAAAATCCCGCTGAACTGCACGCGCTGGTGCGCGATATCGCCGCCTTTGCCATGCCGGAAACCGCGACAAAAAACGAGCGGCTGGCATTTTACATCAACGCCTACAACATCCTGGTGATCGATGGCGTCGTTTCAGCCTGGCCGTTGCAGTCGGTCATGGATGTGCCCGGGTTTTTCCGGCGCGTGAAATATACGGTCGCCGGTGAGGAGATGACGCTGCAGCAGCTCGAGGATGATAAAATCCGGGCGCCTTTCCGGGACCCGCGCATTCACTTCGTGCTGGTTTGTGCAGCGGCGAGCTGCCCGGAGATTATCCCGCAGGCTTACCGTGCCGCCTCTCTCGATCGGCAGCTCGCGTTCCGTACCCGCAAAAGCCTCAATGACCCGCTGCACGTGCGATACGATAGCGCGAAAAATGAGGTTTTTGTCAGCGAGCTGTTCAAGTGGTACGAAAGTGATTTTACCGAACATTCCGGCAGCGTGATCGCGTACATCAATACATTCCGCCGCAACAAAATCCCCGAAAACGCCTCTCTGCGCTATAGCCCGTACGACTGGTCTCTGAACGCATACCGCCCCGCGCCCTCTGCCGCAAACCCGGGCGCTGGCGGTGAAGAGCTGAATTTACAGAGCTACACCCCGTCACGGTTGCTTCTGCGCGGCGAGCTAGAGATCAAGCAGTTCAACAATATCTACACTCAGACAGCCTTTTACGATGGCAACAGCACGCGGGTCGAGCTCAACAGCCGGCAGACGTATTTTACCGGCATCACCAATATCCTCATCGGCTGGAACGGGCGGGTGAATTTTGGGCTCGATCTGTTCCTGAAAGCCGTGCGCCTCGACGAAACCGGGAGCTCGCCATTCTCGGTGTTGCGGTTTTCCTCCGGGCCGAAAGCCCGCGCAGCGCTGGCTTCGTTTGCTCCCAAAATCAAAATCGCGCCATGGAGCCGCATCAGCAGCCTGGCGGTACAAACCAGCGTGGTCATCCCTCTGGTCTCGGACCCCGAGGGCCGGAACAACGGCCGGCCCTGGCTGGATTATGACGCCGTGCAGTGGTGGACACAGATATTTTACGATCGTGCCCTGAGCGCAAAGTCGCTGGTGTATCTCGAAAGCAGTTGGTTTGTGCGCTTTGAAGATGCCGGCACGGCACTGGAGACGCCGTTTAAAGCGTTGGTGAATTACTACCCCTCACACAAATGGACCGTGTACGCCGTTTCCGAGCTGACACCGACGTGGGGCAGTTTTTCAGGATGGAGTGCGTGGTACAGCCAGTTCGGTGCCGGCCTGAAATACCAGCTCACCTCTGGTGTTGAACTCGAGACGCTGTACACCTTCTTCCCCGCCGGGCGGGAAAAAGGCGCGGGCCAGACGTTTAATTTCGGTCTCCGCTATGTAAAATGAGCTGGTCGGGCCCCTGCGTGGCCGCAGCGGAGCAGCAGAAACTGCTCTCTGTCTGTCAAGATTGCACAGCGTTCTGAAATCATTGCAACGGCCTGTTAATGTGGCAGGCTGTTCGTAGTTTTACGGGAAACGGTGTATTTTCATAATTATTTTATAAACAAATAGTTATGGCTATCAATTTTTGTTGGCACGCGGCTTGCTTTGCCATTGGGCGAAATCGGAAAACAATCAAGAATCCGACACAAAAAAACATAAAAACAGGAGGTGATAGCCATGACTCTCGTACGTCGTGATCCTGCAAATGATCTTCTCGGTATCGCTGAAGAAATGAACCGTCTGGTAGGCAACGTCTTTGGTGGTGCTCGTGAAACGTCGTTGTTCAAGGGGAGCTGGATGCCTTCGGTTGATATCAGTGAGGATAATGACAACTTCTACATTCATGCAGAGTTGCCCGGTCTGAGCAAAGATGATGTCCATATCAACTATGAAGAAGGCGTTCTGACCCTGAAAGGTGAGAAGAAAACCGAAACCGAAGAAAAGGACAAAAACTACCACCGCGTTGAACGCAGCTATGGTGCTTTCGAACGCAGCTTCCGCGTTCCGAGCCGCATCGACGTCGATAAAATCAACGCCCGGTTTGAAAACGGTGTTCTCTCCATCACGTTGCCGAAACTGGAAGAAGCGAAACCGAAGGAAATCAAAGTCAGCATCAAATAATGATGCCGTTTCCCCCTGTAGCACAAAAGCGGGAGGCCATATTTACGGGCTTCCCGCTTTTTTTTATCTCACCTGTTTTTCTTCGCGCGCGAGCGCGGAGCTATCCTTCAGCGCCTGCGATAGAGCAGCACGCCGTCAGCCCGTCTTTCTTTTACAATTTCCCCGCTTTCGATCAGATAGTTGAGGTGCGCCAGCCCTTCGCCGATGGTGAACGGCATCTGGTACAACTCGACATCGCGGCCGAGCATCATGCGGGCGACATCCACTGCAGTGCGCGGTGTGGCGCAGGCGTCGAGTACGCGTTGCAGGCGTTCGTCGTGATGTTGCAGCAGGGCTTCTATGCGGCTGCGAACTCCCTGAAAGGGCAGGCCGTGCGAAGGAAAAATGCGCGTTGTCTCCGGCAGGTCGCTGTAATTTTGCAACGACGTGAGATACTCTTTCAGCGGATTCTCCTCCGGCTCCGAGGGCCAGACGCTGATATTCGGGCTGATGCCGGGCAGAATCTGATCCGCGGCAAAGAGCAGCTCGTGTTCGCTGCAGTACAACGTGACCATTTCCGGAGAATGGCCGCTCGCCGTTATCGTGCGCCAGTTCGTCCCGCCCAGCTTCAGGTAGTGCCCATCGACGAGGCGTTTATGGCCCTGGCGCACAGGCATAACCATGGAGCTGTATTGGTTGCCGCGCTGCTCGATATAGTTGAGAAACTCCGGCGAGCCGCCGCAATCGTGGTAGAAGGCGCGGAAAATTTTGCCGAACTCAGCATCGGGCAGCAACAGCAGAAATTGCGAAAACAGCCATTCTGAACGGCTCATGTACAGCTCGGCACCGAACTCTTCGGCAAACCATGCCGCCATGCCGATGTGATCCGGATGGCAGTGGGTGATCACGACGTTACACACCGGCTCGCCGGCTAAAACGTCTGAAGCGACCTGCCGCCAGAGGGCTGCGGTGTCCGGCGTAAACATCCCCGTATCGATCACCGTCCAGCCCGTGCTTTCGCGCAACAGCAGGGTGTTGATGTGCCCGGGAGGCCCGGGCAGCGGGAGTGTCAGCCAGAAAACGCCGGGTGCGATCTCCACCGGCTGGCCAAAGTCAGGCAGGCTGGAAAAAAGGGAGCTTTGCTCAGAAACCGGTGCTGCGTTTTTCGCCATGATCACAGTATCCTATCGTTTTGCCTGAAAAATTCCTGACCCGGCACAAGCCTGCAAACAAATTTTTCAGCGGTTCCGGATTTTCCTTTTGTGAGGTGTTATGTAGTAATCGGAGTCAACAGTCTTTTCCTTACGCCGGCCGCGAAGGGAACCCGGCAGGGCTCATTCATGCATGCGCGGGGCTAAATTTCTCTTCCAGAACGCCACCATGGCCTTGCGCAGATGAATGGTCGCCGGCAGGTCCGAGATGCCGTGTTTGCGCATCGGGTAGATCATCATGTCGAACTGCTTGCCCGCGGCGACCAGTGCATCGACAAACGCCCAGGTATTCTGGATGTGCACATTGTCGTCATAGGTGCCGTGGACGATAAACAGGCGGCCGTGCAGGTCTTTGGCAAACCGGTTGATGTTGGTGGCTTCGTAACCCTCGGGGTTGTCCTGCGGCCGCTTCATCGCTGCCTCTGCCCACTTGGTATCGTAATAGCGCCAGTCTGTCACCCCGGCGACAGCGATACCGGCGCGGAACTCCTGCGTGCGCGTCATCGCCAGCAGGGTGAAGGTGCCGCCGCCGCTCCAGCCCCAGATGCCGACACGCTCCGGATCGATCCAGCTCTGCTTTTTGAACCAGCGGACAGCATCTTTCAAATCGTTGAGCTCGCTGTTGCCATACATCTGTTCGACGATCCGGTTCTCCAGCTTTTTGCTGATCGCCGTGGCGCTGCGGTTGTCCACGCTGGCGACGAGGAAGCCCTGGCGCAGCAGGATCTGGTTGTAGAAATTGTTGAATTGAAACGAGTTGGATACAGTCGGTGCAGATGGGCCGCCATAGACATAGATGATCAGCGGATATTTTTTTGCCGGGTCGAAATCCGCTGGCTTGAGAATCTGCGCCGGCATGGCAAAACCGTCCCGTGCCGGGATCGTCATCAGCTCCGGAAAGCGGATGTCGATCTTCTCCAGGGCCTGAAGATTCGGACCGCCGAGGGTTTTGACCAGCGTGCCGTCGTTTTTGTGCAGGCGCAAAGCCGGTGGCGTGGAGATATTGGAATAACGATCGAAATAGTATCTGCCGTCCGGGCTGAACGTGATGCTGTGGGTCCCGGCTTCTGTGCTCAGGCGTTGCAGTTTTTTGCCGTTGAATTTGATACGATACAGGTGCTTTTCGATGGAAGACTCTTTCAGCGCGGTGAAGTACACCCATTTGCGTTTTTCATCCACAGCGACAACCGCTTTGCGCAGCCAGAACACGCCACCACCAGCAGAACGCACTGCCCACTCACCCCGGGTGATCTGGTTCACCAGCGTGCCGTCCATCTTGTACAGATACAGGTGCGCGTAGCCATCGCGTTCAGACTGCCAGATGAACTGTTTTTTGTCTTTGAGAAAGTACAGGTCATCGTTGATATTGACCCAGGCGGTATCGGTCTCAGAGAGAATATGCTCCGCCTGCTCACCATCGATGCTGACGAAGAACAGGTCCAGCCGCGTCTGTGCGCGGTTCATGGTCTGCACCGCCAGCCTTTTGTTATCCGGCAGCCAGTTTACGCGCACGATGTACTCGGCGTCGGGGAAGTCGAGCCAGGCGATCGTTTTTTCATGCACATCGAACACACCGATGCGCACGGTTGGGTTGCTGCTGCCGGCTTTGGGATAGCGCTGGGTGATTACCCGCGGCAGAGCTGGCTGGAAATCGACGTAGTGCATCAGGTCAACGCCGGACTCATCGCTCTGCAAAAAAGCGATGCGTTTGCTGTCCTCAGACCACCAGTAACCGATGTCGCGACGGCCGAAGATCTCCTCCCAGTACACCCAGGAAAGCGTACCGTTGAGCAGGGTTTCGGAGCCATCATCGGTCAGGCGGACTTCGCGTTTTTCATCCAGGTCGTAGTAATAGAGATCATTGCTGCGCACAAAGGCAACCCGACGGCCGTCGGGTGAAAAGGAGGCGGATTTTTCTTCCTCTTCCGTATCCGTGATGCGGATGAAGCGCGCTTGCCGGAGATCGAAAACAAACACGTCGCCGTCGATCAGGTACAGCCCCTGTTCACCGTTGCGGTCAAAAGCATCCGGCCATGGCTGGGACTCAAAGGCAGCCTCCTCCCCGAACACTGCCATAGCACTGGCCAGGGCTTTCTGACGGTCAACAGCCGGGCTGCGCTTGCCGGTGGCAGGGTCAAATATCTCGAAGGTTTGCAGGGATTCAGGCAGGGAAGGGTCGAACAGCAGGGCTTTGCCGCCGGCGAGCCAGTGCACCTGCGGCAGATTATAGATATCCGACAGCCCGCCGGAGTAAATCCAGTCAACGGTGATTTGTTCTTTGGTCTGCTGGCTGGTCAGTACAGCAGGCAGAAAAAATAGCATGGCCAGGAGGGTGAAAACAGTACGGGACAGAGTTCGGGTCTTCATGGCGGTGGTTCTCCGGTTGCGTCTGAGAAAGAGTCTGCCAGCGGCTTTGCGGCTCGTGCCGCGGGAGCCGGTCGATCTGAGAAAAAGACGGAATATTTTAGCACTGTGCTCGCGATGATGCAGACGGCTGACTATAATGATGAGACCAAAAAAGAGCCGTTATTTCGGCTCCTGCAGCCTGGTCTGAGGTTTTGGGGATACGGGATACCCGGTATCCGTAACCGGCCGGAAGGGTTCCGGAACGGCAGTGCGCAGTGAATGAATTGCTATGGATGACAGAATACAAATAAGATTTGGGAATTGCAATTATTACCGCCTCGGTCGGGTTTTCTGCATCAACTCATGTTTTCGGGCACATGCAGGAGTCCGGGAGATTCCAGTTTTGAGTATGGGCGTGGGCTGCGAGGGCAGTCGGTATTTCGTATCGCTTGTGCACTGCCGCGGGAGCGTCGTCACACTGCGGGAGCGGTGTGACGAGAGGGTGAGAGTACTGCCCGTTCTGAAATACCTTTTGGGATTTGTGATATTTGCCTTATCTTGCTCAGGAAGCATACTTTTTTGAGACGACAGAGCCGGGGCTTCGGATTGCGGGTCGGAATGAAAACTTTTTGCTTTTACGCCGTAATCTGAAAAATTCAGAGCACAAGTGAGAGTCATTGCAGTGCCCATCGAAACGGACTGGGCTTTGCCTGATGAGCTTTTGACTATCCAACCGGTTTATGCACAAATTTCCGCATCGCATGCGGAGTGCCGGGACATCATGAAATCGGAGTAAAACTTCGCGATAATTTTCTATTCAGGGACTGGCATGCTAAAGAATACGACGACAAGGTTGCGCCTCGGCGGGGCGATCGGTTTGCTGGGCGTTGCTGGTTTTTTCTGGCTGCAGAACATGACGCCAAGCATCGAACTGATGCGCATGAAATTGAGCCGGGAACAACTGCTGCAAAAAGCGGATGCTGATTTTGAGCGCACGGAATTTGCAGATTTCCCTCTGAGCCGGAGCTTTGAATTCAGTTTGAATAGGCCGCTGTATCGCTATGCCATCAGCCACCGCGATTCCCTGCCGGAAAAACATCCCCTACCTCTGGTCGAATTCAAATATGAGCGCAAGGGCGAAATTACCCTGCCTGATGGCTCAAAACGTGAGGTGACCTACTCGGCGACGTACTCAGGCTCAGGTCACATGCTTGGTGTATCCCGCGCATTTCCACGGGCAGATACCACGACCTCCATCAGTTTCAGCGCTGCAGTCGAGCGCGCCAAGCAGTTTCTCTTTGCCGCTGCTTTTGATACCTCGGATATGCGGCTCGAGCAAAACAGCTTGTTTTATAAAAACAATCGCCAGACCTATGATTTCGT
>DRLW01000730.1 GCA_011375275.1 Bacteroidota bacterium | reverse complement strand
GGGGCGGATTCGGTGCTGGTCTCGACCGATGGTGGTGCCTCGTGGCAGCCAGCGGAAATCGATATCAGCACAGGCACGAGCTGGCAGTACCGCTGGACAGTCGATCGAGACGGGCCGATAAAGATTATCGCTTATGCGGTTGACCGTGCCGGAAATCGCGGAGCGCAGACTCCGGCATTGCTGGTCACCTCGGTGCATGAAACCGCCGCCGGCCTGCCGCGCACTTTTGGACTGAGCCAACCCATGCCAAACCCTTTTCGCGAGCAGGTGCGCATGTATCTCGAGCTGCCGCAGCCAGGGCCTGTTGATGTGAGAATTTTCAATATTCTGGGCCAGGAGGTCAGCGTTCTGCAGCAGGGGAGAAGAGCGGCCGGACGGTATCTTCTGCACTGGGATGGCCGCAATGAGCTCGGGATGTTGATGCCACGCGGGGTGTATTTTGCTGTCATGCGCAGCCCGGGGAAGCGGCTCGTGCGCAGGATTGTCCTGATGCGGTAGTATGAGCGTCTGGCAGCGGGGTGATGCCGGGTTTCACCATTGCTGAGGTCACGAAGAGCACGAAGAAGGCTGAAGTGTCGTAAAAACCCGTACCAGCAGTTCCCGGCGTTTCTCCTTGTTTTTCTGCGCGGCCCTGGCACCTTTGCGGTTCACAAAAAATGGTTCTGGTGTCAGTACGTGCTCTGGCGGACTGGCTCAAAAGGTGCAACCATGCTGTATTAAATGGATGGCCCGGTCAAGCGCGGGTTAAGTTTCTCAAATTTTGATATCAGAGCAGCGACTCAATGCATACCCACCCATCTCCTCTCGTTCGCAAACAGCTCAGCCGTATCGTTCTCCTGCTCAGAAAAATCAGCGACATGGCTGTTGAGCACCAGCTACAGCAGCCGGTGCTGTTTGCGGGCATGGCGGTCTATTTCCATGTGCACACCGAGCACTTCCGGACGCGTTGTGAACGGCTCTCGAATGATATCGATTTTCTCATCGCTGAGCAGGATGCCCGGGCGTGGGCCGACCTGCTTGCGCTGGATTATCAGGACGGAAAAAGTGATTATTTTCAGGGCATCAAGTTGAAGGGGACGGTCGATGCTGTGGAGGTGGATATGCTTGCTGCGGCCAGCAGCCGCTTCCCCGGTTATGATCCGGACTATGTTTTTCCTCTGGATATTTCCTGCGCACAGGCAGCGACCACCGTGGACGGCGACCTGCAGATCGGGCTGATGGCACCTGCCGAGCTTGCGGTTTTCAAGCTTCTTCTGGGCCGGGGGAAATCTGCCGGGAAATATGATTTTGAAGATGCTGCCGCACTGATCGTCGATACCGGACTCCAGCCAGAGGAGCTTTTTGCGGTTTTCGCCCGCGGCATCACGTTCAGCGATGTGCACAGGCAATTCGTCCGCAATCGCCTGCAGCGCTGCGCAGGGCACAGCCCGAACCTGTTCGGCAGATATTTGCCCGATTTCCTGGCAGCGATAGAAGTTTGGGGGAGAAGGAAAGGTTAGTCTGAAACAGCTTTGATGATGCTGCGCGCGACGACATCGGCAGCCACACTGCCGATGATCATGCTGTCCATTTGTTTGTCGCCGCAGGAGAGCGCAAAGATCAGGTCGCCGTCGAATTGGGTGTGCGCGGGGTGAATGACACGCCCAAAGCCGTCGTGGGCCATCTGAGCGACTTTTGTCGCCTGCAGTTTATCCAGTTTTGCATTTGTCGCCACCACGGCGAGGGTTGTGTTTTGCCCCCAGACCCGCATCAACTGTTCGGGCTGCTCCCGCATCACCCTGCCGGCATCCACATAAATACCGTCTCTGCGTGCTCCGGCAAGGATTTTCCCGCTCGCCGGATCGATGATATTTCCCAGAGGATTGACGACCGTCAGAGCTGCCACGATCACGCCCTCACCGATCACCTCTGATGCCTGCCCGATCCCACCAGAAACTGCCAGCTCGTGTCCGAGAATTTTCCCTACCGTCGCTCCAGTGCCTGCACCGATTCTGCCACAGGCCGTATCTGTATCCGTTGCTGCTCGAGCGGCCGCATAGCCCATGGCGCTGTCCGGCCGAACATCTGCCCGGCCGACGGCGAGATCGAAGATGACCGCAGCCGGAACGATGGGCACTCTGGCCACGCCGACATCAAAACCGATATTTTTTTCTTCGAGAAATTGCTGCACCCCGATGGCTGACTGCAGGCCAAACGAACTGCCGCCGGTCAGGCAGATGGCGTGCACGTGCTGCACCAGACGTCCGGGTTCGAGCAGGGCTACTTCGTGGGTCCCCGGTGCAGAACCGCGGATATCGACGCCGGTAACAGCCGGTTGCCGGGGAAGCACAACCGTGCAGCCGGTGCGTGCGGGTTCATTTTGCGCATGCCCGACGGACAGACCGGGTACATCGCACAGGGCATCGAGGGGGCCTGGGTGAAAAGCTGATGACATGGCTGGGTTTATTTCCCGTTGCTCGCAGGCTTGCCGCGGTGCAGTTTACGCATGAACGGGACTTTTCGGGTTGGGAACTCCAGCATCACCCCGCTGTCGCTGAAGAAGAACAGATCGCCGACCATCAGGCCGATCGAGCTGCGCAGCGGGCGCCAGTTTTCGCGGTACGCCTGGCTGTCGATACGCGTGCCGTCTTTATCCTTGGACACCAGCCGGACGCGTTGCGGATATTCGCGGTTGATCATGAAAGGAGAGTGGGTGGTGTAGATGATCTGGTTTTTGATCGCCAGGTCCTCCATCACGCGGGTGAGGTCTTTCTGCCCGGCCGGATGCAGATGGATGCCGGGTTCGTCGATCAGGAAGATGTATTCGTTGGCGCGGGCTTCGAACGTCTGGGCGATGAAATTGATGTAAAAGGACAGGTACCAGCGGAATCCCATACTGCGTGATTCTGGTGTGTCAAAAACCGTCGTTCCGTCCGAGATGTCGATATAGAGCACCTTGCCATTGACGTTGAGCTTGACTTCGATCGTCGGCTCCTGGCTCCAGACGCGCCGGATTTGCTGGGTCACCAGCCGGCTGGCTTCTTCGCTGGCGCGGCGCCCGCGGGTGGAGTCCTCAAAAATCAGTGCCGGGTCAACGATGCCGCCGATGCGCAGCAGGTTGCGCTCTGTGCGAAATTCTTCTTTGCCCGAGCTCAGCTCTTCCAGCGTTGCCCGGCTTTTCAGGAGTGGAATGTCGTCGAAAAACAGGATTTTCGGCATCAGACCGAGAAAACGGCCCATGTCAGAGATGGGGATTTCGGTTTCGCCGATGATGACGTGATAGTCGCTCAGTTGCTGCCCGTTCTTGCGGATGACGAAACTCTTGGCTTCTTTAAAAACCTCGGAAAACCGGATCAGGTTACGCCGGTTCTCGTTGGTTAATTCCGTAAACTCGATGGCGACTTCCGGGCATTTTCCCTGGTAATAGTAGTCCGAGTACTGGCACGTCAGCGAATTGTCAAAGCGTACGCCGGGTGCAAAGCTGAGTAACGATTTGAGAATGTTGGACTTGCCACTCTCGTTGGCCCCGATGATGATGGTGATTTTCGGGTCAACCGGCAGAGTCAATTCAAAAATCGATTTGTAGGCGCGGATGAAAACGCGGGAAATGACCATAAATTCGTCCTCAACTGATTCCTGTCGATACGATTTTGCAGGCAGTGGGCGTCATTGCCGCAATAGACGCATTGCCGGGGATAAGATCCGTTTATCCCGGAGTTGGCAATATAAGAAGGGGTAGAGTTTGCTGCAAGTGAAAACTCGGCAATAGC
>DRLW01000729.1 GCA_011375275.1 Bacteroidota bacterium | reverse complement strand
CGTGCAACGCCGAGGTCAGCAAAGCGCACTTACTGTAGGCTCCGGCTTTCAGTTTAGAGGTCCGGCGTGTGACGTGTATCTGGCTGGCACCGGGTGCAAGATGGGGGCAGTTGTGGTTGTGCTCCGTACAGATGAACATACGAGGCAGGGTATCGATATTGACGGGATATGTGTGGGCAAGGCTCACCCCGCCTTCACCCTGGTTACAAAGGCTGGAGATACGCTCGAGCTCACGGGAAAAGCGAAAGATCGCATGTTTTTCAAGCCATTTGGAAAGTTTCTCGATGTAGTTTTCCGAAATAATTCCTTCGCGGCTCATAGAAAAAACCGTGCTGATAGCCGCGTTCGGACTCATTGGCTCGACTCCCTTGCCACCCATGATCAGGGCGACATACTTTTTGGTGAGCCAGAGATTCTGGACGATTTTGGCAACCGGGTCATTTTGCTGATTAAAGGTGTACTGCATGCAGGTTCGCGCCTGGACCAACTGCCACACAGCAGAGGCAACAGCCCGCGGGACGCGCAGGCGCCGGCGGTAGTTTACCAGCCTGCGGGCGAGTTTGAACGTATTGCCGGGTTTGTTGCGCACATCAAAATCGATGTGGATCAACGCATAGAGTATCGAAGTGGTGAACAGGTGCCGCAGGAATTCATCAGAGGGGGCAGGACTGTCCTCGA
Organism: Bacteroidota bacterium; assembly: GCA_011375275.1. Classification (GTDB taxonomy): domain Bacteria; phylum Zhuqueibacterota; class Zhuqueibacteria; order Zhuqueibacterales; family Geothermadaptataceae; genus Geothermadaptatus. The sequence goes on along the minus strand of DRLW01000729.1, from coordinate 1,953 downwards.
GCTCGATGCTGCATGCAAACAGGGCCTGGCTGATGCCTTCATTCAACTGCGGGACAAAACCCTTGAAAAAAGAAGTCTGGTGCGGTTTTCTGCATTTATCATCGAAAAAGGCATAGACGATTTCATGGTTGGAGAAGACTTTGCCGGCGATGCGCAGCAGAGCAGTTTGGTGTTGCAAAAATAAGGAATAACCCAGTTTGCCGAGATAACGGGAACCCGTGATCTGCGCTTCAACAGATTCGAGTACGATTTTTTTCATCTGCAGCGCGATGGTCGCAGACTTTTTGATATCGATGGTCAGCTTCTTCGATGTACTGGTTTCCGCGACCGTTTTCAGGCGCGAGAACAGATGGTGATCGACCTTCTGCCCGGCCGGACAGAGCATGGCATTCTGGCCATTGCGGATATCGGAAGCGAGGACGAACATGCTCGCTTTCTCGCTCAACATCTCGATGGGCTGCCCGACCAGGCTGCTGAACTGTTCGAATTCCTGCAGCCGTGCAAACCGGATGGATGTACCGGAAAGTTCCATATATGCGACATGACCTTGCGTTCGGTTCGTGGTGTCTGTGCTCAACCCAGAAAACAACCGGGAAATCGCGGCAGTTCCTGTTTACGCAAGTATCGGCCGTGATGGAAGAATGCTTATCCGGCAAATGCGTCAGATGTCGTCGCGGGAAAGACCCAAAATTTGTGCCCGGCGCACGATGAGCAGGTTGTATGTCAACGATGCCACGCTTCCGAATACAAAACCTGCAAAAAATACGATCAAAAGCGCGGGATAAAGCTCATTGAAATAAGGCTCAAGAATCGTGTTCGTAAAAGCAAGTCTTTTGAAATAGGCCATGAGGTAGAGAATCATTCCGGCAATTCCGGAAGCAAAGCCAAAGGCCAGACTCAGCAGGCTGTTGCTGCGTTGCAGCGCTGCTGGCGAATTGACCATGGCCTCGGGGCCACCATCGAGATCACCGGGGATATCGTGATCAGGGCCAATATTGAGCATGGACATGAGAGACCTCCTGTGTAACGTGAAAATCCCGACTTATAGAAAAAGGGTTGGGATAACGAAAAATTCCTGGCTTACGATTTTTTTCACCCCGCGTTCATCCGGTTCAGTGCCTGTAACGGTTGTTGCGCGCGATGATCTGGCTGCCCCAGAAGTAGGGATAGGGAAAGCCGAAGTATGGATTGGCGCTCAGTTCATCAATCGTCTCGAGCTGCACGTGCCGCAGACTAACTTCCGGTATGCCGCCACGGGCAAGGCGTTGCAGCAGAGCTGTGGCCTGGGGGATAGCCTGGGCTGCATCGACCTGCCAAAGATTGCCGATCACGGTTTGCGCCCCATTGAGCAGAAAAAGTTTCTGCAGCCCGAAAATACCGGAAGCATTGTATGTTTTACCTGCCGCAGTTTCGCAGCCGATCAGGTACACCAGATCAGTCTTGCTCCAGCTCAGATTTTCCAGCTCTGCCGCTCGTAACCGGACCTTTTTTTGCTTGCCCGCATCCTCTGTCCGACAAGCAACGTCGATGTATGAGTTCTCGGGGAACTGCTGATCTGCCTGCCCGTGGTTGAGAAAAATATAGACAGAATAGTTTTTCCTGAGCTCTGCCTGTAACTGTGCGACCGGATCGCCATCGCGTGTGATACGAATCTCAGTGACGTGTGGAAACGTTTTTTTCAGCTCGCGAACAAATTCCCGGGCACCGCGAAATTCATAATCTGCACTGACAAGGATGCGCGGTTGCTCGAAAAACTTCTGATCAGCCTGCTTTTGGTCATACGCCATGACGATGGAAACGGCGGTGTTGTGCACGAGAAAACGCGGTTCGGTCAGTGTATCGACCGGCAGCGCAGCAAAGGCGAGATCATGCAGCCCCTCGTCCGGGATGATATACGTTCTCCGTGCTTTCAGGGTCTTTGCCTCTAACTCCGGCCAGGAGAACAAGTGCCGG
>DRLW01000728.1 GCA_011375275.1 Bacteroidota bacterium | reverse complement strand
GTGGGAGTTGTGGCGACCTCCTTCCTCGAAACTCCGGGTGACGCCTTTGACCGCATCGATAATGACCTCGATGGCGAGGAGTTCAGCCCGATCATCAAGGAAAATATGATCATCGGCGAAGACCCAATCAACGGCATCGATGACAATGGCAACGGGTTGATCGATGAGAACGAGTCGCACCTGCAGTTTTCCAATGCTGCCGGGTCAAACCCGGGCAATGCCTACAAAGATCATATCGACAATGACAATGACGGTGAGGCCAACTCTCCGGTCGTCACCGCCAGCATGCTCAGCGGAGAAATTTCCGACAACGCTATCGATGACAACGGCAATGGCGTCATCGACGAAGACCCGCTCGATCTGAATAAGGGCTATGCTGACGGCATCGACAACGATGACGATGGTGAGCCCAATAGCCCGGTGATCACTCAGGAGATCATCGACGCTGCTTCGGGTGATGAATTCCGGCGATATTTTGTCACCAATGATGCTGGTGACACCACTGCTGTGCTCTACGATGTCGGCAGTGAAGACCTCGGGCGCAAGTATCGCGACGGCATCGATAACGACGGCGACGGCGCGGTCGATGAGGATATCGACGAGTTCATCGATGAGATGATCGACGAGTCCCGCAGCGATGGTATCGACAATGACGGTGACTGGAATCCGTTTCTCGACGATACCGGGCTGGATGGCGCCGGCAACACCGGTGACCGCGGCGAAAACGATGGCCAGCCCACGACCGGCGCCGGTACGGATTTCCCCGGCGAGCAGAATATCGATGTCACCGATACGGCGGAGTCGGATCAGATCGGTTATACCAACATCCAGTACTCCGGATCAGACCAGCTCAACAGCTCCCTGCGCAATGACCGCACGGCCTATAACCGCTACCTCGTACCCGGTGATCTCTATGACGGCGAGGCTGTGGAGGGAGATTTCAACCTGTTCGTCGGTTCGGGAACGTTTAAGATGCTGCCCGGCGGCGTGAGCCGGATTTCCATGGCCGTTGCCCTCGGTCGCGACCGGGACGATGCGCTGGCTAACCGCGAGGCTGCACAGGCTGCTTATGATGCTGATTATCAGTTTGCCATCGCCCCGCTGGAGCCGACGCTGAAGGCCATTCCCGGGGATGGCAAGGTAACGCTGTACTGGGATGATGTCGCTGAGCAGTCTTTCGACCGCTTTCTTGCCCGTCAGGGCGAAGACCCCTATGACTTCGAAGGCTACCGCATCTACCGGGCCACAGACCCGGCGTTTGAAGATGCTACGGTGATCACCGATGCCACCGGAATCAAGACATTCCGCAAGCCGATCGCGCAATTTGATCTGCGCAATGGCATCAAGGGATTGCATCCGGTTGATTTCCGCGGTGTGCGTTTCGACCTCGGCAAGGATACCGGCCTGACGCATACTTTTGTCGATACCGATGTGATCAACGGCCAGACCTATTTTTACGCCATCACGGCCTATGACCGCGGGCTTGTGGATAAGGATGAACCGACAAAAGGCATCCTGCCCACGGAAAGCGTCACGCCGATTACCGTCGATCAGGCCGGGAATATCATCACAGGCAAGAGCGTCGTCGAAGTGACGCCGAATCCGCCTTCGGCTGGTTTTCAGGAACCGTTTCTGCAAAATGGGGTGGAGCACATCGAGGGTTTTACCTCCTCGCAGATTACCGTGAATATATTCGATCGTACCGTCATTCGCGATGGCCAGCGCTACCGGGTCACTTTTGAGGACACGACGATCTTCGGCCGGGTGGAAGATACGCTCAAAACGCGCAACTACTCCCTGTTCCGCATCGATGAGAACGGCGCTGTTGGCAGCGGCGACACCCTGGTCTGGCGGCAGGACCTTGAGGCGGTCAAGATGGTGACAGACGGTTTCACCCTGTCTTTTGCCAATGCGCCGCGGCTGGCTCCGGACCTGGCGCGCTCAGGCTGGATTACCGGAGATGATGTGCACGCTGTGGAAATTCTCATCCCCACCAGCGGCTTTTCCAAGGGAACGCGTGTTCCGGGTGATTATGAGATCGTCATCGGGCCTCCGGGATATGGCCAGTCCACGGAAATTCGTTTCGGAACCCTGCGCATGCCGGCAACGCCTGTGAATTTCCGCGTGCGCAATATCATCCTCGATCAGGAGATCGAGTTCGGTTTTCTCGATGTCTATCGCGAAGGCACGACCGAGCAGGGAGCGCTTTTCAACCGCGAGAAAAACCGCCGTGACCGGATATTTTTCTATGAAGAGGTCGGCGGCGAGAAAGTGGTGACGTGGATGGCCTCGTTCATCCCGATCTACGTCGATTCTCTGCGCAACCCGCAGGAAGGGGATACCCTCAGGCTGTATCTTGAAAAGCCGTTTCTGAGCGATGATGTGTTCGAATTCACCACTGTCGGCGAAAGCGTTGATCTCGAAGCAGCGCGCTCTGAACTCAGCCGCATCAAAGTTGTGCCCAATCCCTACATCGCCGCTGCGAGCTGGGAGCCGTTGAATCCGTTTAATTCCGGTCGCGGGCCGCGGGCGATTCACTTCAACCACCTGCCCGCACGCTGCACGATCCGCATCTTTAACGTTGCCGGAGAGCTGGTGCGGACGATCGAGCACGACAATCCCATCGGCGATGGCACGGCTGTCTGGGACCTGCTGACCGACGAAAAGCTGGCAGTCTCCTACGGGATTTACCTATATCACATCGAAGCGCCCGGCATCGGCGTGCACACCGGCCGGCTGGCGATTATCAAATAAAACTGGGCTGTGAGGAGTATGAAAATGATGAAAAGAATAGCACGATATATCTGCCTGCTCGCCCTGCTCCCGGGAACCGGCCAGTGGGCGCTTGCACAAAGTGTGACCAAAGTGGGCACAACTGCGGCAAAATTTCTCAGCATTCCGGTTACGCCGCGGGCAACTGCCATGGGCGGCAGCTACGTCGCCCTGGCCACGGATGCTTCTGCGGCATACTGGAACCCCGGTGGTCTCGGGCGTATGGAACGCAGCGAAATTACCGTCATGCACTCGAACTATCTGCTCGACCTTTCTTTCGATTACGTGGCAGCCGCGTTCGTCCTGCCCCAGGGAGGCGCTCTGGCCATCAGCATCACCGGCCTGACCATGCCCGAACAGGCGATTACCACCATCGATGACCCGGAAGGGCTGAGCAGCGGTACTTTTGGAGCCGGCAGTTTTGCGGTCGGCCTTTCCTATGGCCGCAGCCTGACAGACAAGTTTTCCATCGGCGGCACGGCCAAACTGGTGCAGGAGAAAATCTATAACTCCGGCGCCAGTGGCATCGCCCTCGATATCGGCACGCTGTTTACGACCCCGTTCCGGGATATCGTTCTCGGTGTCAGCATCACCAATTTCGGGCAGAAACTGCGTATCGAAGGTGAGGATTTGCTGACGCAGAAAGATATCGACCCGACCATCAACGGCAACAACGAAAGCGTTAACGCCTTTTTTGCGACCGACCGTTTTGATCTGCCGCTGGCCCTGAAAATCGGCATCGCCTATCAGCCCTATGTCTCTGAGAGCAGTGCCCTCACTGTGGTCGTCAACGGCTACATGCCCAACGACAACACGCAGAGCATGAGCTTTGGCGGCGAATATGCCTTTCTCAATAATATGTTTTTTCTGCGCGCCGGCTATCAGAATCTGTTCATGCAGAATAATGAAAACAGTTACACCGTTGGTTTTGGCATCAACTACGCCTCTCAGGGAGTGGATTTGCGTTTCGACTATGCCTTTGCCGAAAAAGTGCATCTCGAGGGCGTGCACCAGTTCGGCCTGTCATTCCGGTTTTAAGGCGGCGGAATGAGGGCACAGGCCTGCGGAAAAGACTGAATCGTTGCCATCATTTTGTCGATCACGATTTTTTCAGTTATTCCAATAAAATCAACACAGATGTGAACCAGAAAAAGGAGGTGCTCGGAGAAGCAAAATTTTCAGAAAGTGGAGTGCGACAGTTCCATTCACACTAACCCAATTTATGGAGGATGTTCCATGAAAAAAGTGTTCCTCATCGTCACTGCGCTGTTGGGCATGAGTTCCGTTGCCATGGCGCAAGTCAATGTCACCTTCTGGGTGAACACAGCGACTGTGCCGGACACGATCACTGCCAACTCCAATGTGCAGCTTCGTGGTAGTGTTTCCCCGCTGACCTGGGGCAATGATACCGGTGCGCAGCTGGAAAACATGGGTGGCGACTACTGGAAAGTTACCCTGCAGTTCAACCCGGGCGATGTCGTGCAGTACAAGATTTTCGCTGACTCGGAAAACGACGGTGACTCCGGCTGGGAATCCAATGTCAATACGGGTTCCGGCAACCGCGAGCTCACGGTCGGTGATTCCGACACGACTCTGGCCATTCAGTACTACAACACGGTCAATGGCCGTGATCAGTACTGGACACCTTTCCCTGAAGCAGGCTCCGGCGCTGACTCCGTCGATGTTCTCTTCCGCGTCAACGTCTCCAGCTATCTCGATTTCGATCCCGATAACCACATCGTCGGTTTGCGCGGTACGCCTGCACCGTTGGACTGGGGAAAAACTCTGGCACTGACCGCCGAATCTCCCAGCGAAAATGCCGGTCAGATCATGTACGAAGCCTCCAACTTCTGGAGTGGCGTCGTACGCTTCGCCAAGTCTGACACCCTCGCGTATCAGTTCGTCGTCAGCCCTGCGAATGACCTGAATTCCGTTGTTCTGTGGGAAAACTCCGCTTCCGGTATTCCGGATGGCAGTGAACTCAAAGACGGCGGCAACAGAACCCTCAACCTGCGCGATGATTCTCCGGACACGACCCTGGCCTGGAAGTGGATTTCTGATATCCCGGCCCAGGAAGATACCCGTGTAACCAGCACCATCCTGTTCCAGGTCGATGTTTCGCCGCTGCGCGAGCTGGGTATCTTTGATCTCACCGAGGGCGATACTCTGCAGGTTCGCGGTGGTTTTAACGGCTGGAACGACAGCGATCCGGAAAATTCGATTCTGCGCGAATCGCTTTCTGATCCGGATATCTTCGAGCTGCCGGTTACCATCAAAGAAAATCCGGGCGCTGTGATCGAGTACAAATTCTTCATCAAATTCAATCCCGATCGTGACATCTGGGGCGGTGGTGATCCCATCAATGGCTGGGAAGAACCGGCCAGCACAGGTGGTGGTAACCGCACCTTTGTTTTTGAAAATGTCGAAGAGAAAGTTCTGCCTGTTCAGACCTTTAACGACATTTTCGATGTTATCCCTGAAGGGACAACGGTCACGATGAAGTTCACCGCAGACATGCGCTGCGCCCTGCGCGATCCCGCATTCGGTGATCCTGCTGCAGATACCCTGCGTCTCGATATCCAGGACGACGTCTGGCACTTCTTCAGCGGCACAGAGCGCATCGATAATGCTGTCGGTCCGACGCCGTTTGATTTCACCGATGCCAACGGCGACAGCATCTATGACCTCTCCGTCACTGTCACCGGCCCGATTCAGAACTGGGTACAGTATAAGCTCAACTGGCAGGGCGCCGAAGAGGAAGGCCCGGGTTTCTCCGCCGGCCGTCGTCGTGTGCGCTACGCCCGTGCTGATGAAAACGGCGTTTATCAGCCTTCCTATCAGTTCGGTGTTGACTACTACAACGAAGTTCCGGGTCAGCCGCTGCTGGTCGAAGATCGTGAAGGCACCAACGTCGATGATACTTCTCCCTGTACTATCACCAGCGTGCGCATGACGGATGGCCCTGTGCCTGCGAGCTACAGCCTGGGCGACAACTATCCCAACCCCTTCAACCCGAGCACCACGATCAGCTATGCATTGCCGAAAGCTTCGCATGTTAAGCTGGTTCTGTACAATGC
>DRLW01000727.1 GCA_011375275.1 Bacteroidota bacterium | reverse complement strand
CAGCAAATTGTGCAGGTTGATTATCACCGGCGGAATCGCTGTATTTTTGAAATGCCGGAGGCCCGCATCTTGCCGGGACATCCGGATAAAATTCGCGATTTCCGGGCACAATAAATCGTGCACAACAAACGTTTCATCCTGAATTCGGAGTGTTTTTCAACGTCACGCGCCGGATCAGGGAGATCATCTCCCCGTAGGTGCATCCCCCCAAAACTGCCACGGCAAAAAATAATTGCAGGCACCCCGGCTCTTCTCACCGGACTGCTTGTGTACGGCAGAGGCCACGCGCTCCCGGGATGCCGTGATGCCGCGGCCTGTTGGGAGACAGGCCTGCTCAGCGCATGATACCGCGCTCACTGCCTTTGATGAACTCATAGACATGGCGCACTTCATCGGTCATCTCGAGGTCTCTCTCCATCTGCGCCAGGGCCTGGCTGACATTTTTCCCCGAGCGATAGATGAGACGATACGCGCGTTTGAGCAGGCGCAGCGTTTCACTGCTGAAACCGCGCCGCTGCAGGCCGACGACATTGAGGCCGGCATATTGCAAAGGTTCGCCGGTGGCAAGGATGTAGGGCGGGATGTCTTTCGGAACGCGGTAACCGCCTCCGATGAAAGAATGGCAGCCGATACGGGCGAACTGGTGCACAGGCGTCATCCCGCCGATGCTGACCCAGTCCTCGATATGGACATGTCCGGCAAGGTTGACCGCGTTGGCGAGAATGACGTGATCGCCGATATCGCAGTCATGCGCAATATGCACATAAGCCATCAGCAGGCAGTCTGACCCGACGCGGGTCACACCGTTCTCTCCGGTACCGCGGTTCAGGGTGGCATATTCGCGTACCGTTGTGCTGTCGCCGATGTGCAGCTCGCTGCGCTCACCCCTGAATTTTAAATCCTGCGGCACTGTGCCGAGAATCGCCCCCTGAAAAATCCGGCACTTCTGGCCGAGTTTCGTGCCCGAGCCGATAAAGGCATGCGGGCCTATTTCTGTTCCGGCCCCGATCCGGACTCCGGATTCTATGATAGCATAGGGGCCGACCTGAACACCTTCACCAAGCTCAGCGTTCGGGTCAACTAGTGCAGTTGGATGTATCGAAGGCATAGCTGTTCCGTGTTGTTCGGATATTCTGAGTAATGCCGGGATCAGCGGTCCACCACAGCGGCGGAGAGCTCGGCTTCACAGACAAGATCACCATTGACCAGAGCTTTGCCGGCCATTTTACAGATAGAGCGCCGGAATTTGAGCAACTCCAGCTCGAAACGAATCTGGTCTCCGGGCCGCACCGGCTTGCGGAATTTCACCTTGTCCAGGCCGGTAAAATAGACCAGTTTATCCTCGGGCCGTTCCGCAGCATTGAGCAGCAGAATCCCGCCCACCTGTGCCATGGCCTCGAGGATCAAAACGCCGGGCATGATCGGATGATCCGGGAAATGGCCCTGAAAAAACGGCTCATTGATCGTGACATTTTTTATGCCGACCACACGTTCCCGCGGGACGAGGTCGATGATGCGATCGACCAGCAGGAAAGGATAGCGATGCGGGAGAATTTTCATCAGCGCCTGTGAGTCCAGCACGATGTCGCGAGATTTGCCGTCCGCGGAGTATTTCGAGGAAATCTGCATCTTCTCCCACTCCTTGCGGATCAGCTTGACCAGCTCGACGTTGGCTGCATGCCCTGAACGCGCGGCGATGATATGTGCTTTCATGGGCACACCGAGCAGAGCCAGATCACCGATCAGGTCCAGGGTTTTATGGCGTACCATCTCGTTTTTAAAACGCAGGTCAATTTTGTTGAGTATGCCCTCTGTTCCCAGCTCGATATCCTCGCTGAAACCGAGCATCTTTTTCAGATTTTCCAGCTCTTCGTTATGAATTTCCCGGTCGATGATGACGATGGCATTATCCAGGCTGCCGCCCTGAATCAGGCCCTCGCGGTGCAACATTTCGACCTCGCTGAGAAAGCAAAAGGTGCGCGCCGGCGCAAACTCAGTTTCGAACTCGTCTTCCAGAGAATACATGGAAGTATATTTTTTCCCGAGAACCGGATTCTCATAATCGACCATGAAGGTGATGCGGAACTCATCCGACGGGAAGACGACGATATCGATACCTTTTTTCTCATCCGTATAGGCAATGGTCTTTTCGACGACAAAATAATCGCGCGGCGAATCCTGCTCGATGATCCCTGCCTGCTTAAAAGCGTGCACAAAAGGCAACGCACTGCCATCCATTACCGGCGGCTCGTTGGCATCCAGCTCCATGATGACGTTGTCGATCATCATCCCTGCCAGGGCGGCGAGCACGTGCTCCACCGTGTGCACTTCAATGGTGCCGTCGCCGATGGTGGTACCGCGGGAGATGTCGATCACGTGGCTGATATCCGCTTTGATCATCGGCTCACCCTCGACATCAATGCGCTTAAACCAGTACCCTGTGTTTGGTGGTGCTGGTTTGAATGTGATGGTGGATTTATTACCGGTGTGCAGGCCCACCCCGCTGATGCTGACCGGTTCTTTCAATGTTCTTTGCTGTTCAAGCATATAAACTCCTGAAACAGTGGGATTGTCGAAATGTATCAAAAATCAAATCTTTCAATATAGTTTGCAGGAGTTAGAAAAGCCAGAAATAAATCGAGCGGAATGAGGGAAGGTGGGAAAGAGGAGGATTTTGCTCAAGAGAGCCTGTTTTGTCCGGGTATCCAGCTTCGTTCAAATCTCGTCCCACAACCTGCTACAGACTGAGCAGCCGGGGATCAAAACCCCGGGCACTACCCGCCGTACCGCGACATGAATGTCGCGAAGAATGATACGTTCCGTTATTCAGAATGCTTTGTGGGATGGCTGAGACGCGACATGAATGTCGCATTACATCCGGATGCGACCCGCGGTGCCGGGGCGGTCGGCGTGTCGCCCCGACGGGTTTCGTGCCTGTTATCATCGACAATAACAATAATTGCGTGGCCAAAAGGAAACGGTGTACATATCGATATTCGGGCGAAACGATTTTGTAACGCCGATTTTAAATCACGTGCAATGTCGGCAATGGATGTGGGGATGATTTTTTGATATTTATTTTGTCGGCGT
>DRLW01000726.1 GCA_011375275.1 Bacteroidota bacterium | reverse complement strand
GAGCAGAACATCAAAAACGCGTGTTCCGGGTGCCAGTTCTTCAATCTCTGAAAAATACAGGGTGACGCGATACCTGCCGTTGCTGCGCAGTGAAAAGTGGTAACTCTCCATGCCTGCCCGGGCAGTGCGGAACAGCTCCGGCCGCGGCCCGCCTGTCACATCAGCAGTACTGCTCAGAGCACTGCCGCCGTCATAACCAAATCCACCCTGGCTGAACTCCTGATCAGCAGACCAGAGGGTATCGCCAAACACGAGACCCGGCCCGCCTGCGTTGAGCCGGATGATTTCGCCGGCAAACATCGGTGTGGTCAGAGAAAAAGCCTCGCTCTGTGTCAGCTCGCCACGAACAGACTCGGCAAAGACAAAATATCGGTATGTCGTCCCCGGCTCAAGCCCGGTGACCAGCACACGCTGCTGCCGGGAGCGCTGCGGCGCCCTGACGATGGCAACGGTTTCGCCGGACTCGGTTTGCACCTCGACGCTGCCGGTTGCGGGCAGGGTTGTGCGCCAGTAAATTTGCGCAGAGACGTAGTCCACCTCATCGGTGCGGACACCATGAATGCGGAACTCAGGCTCGTCATAGGCGAAAATGAGCAAACCCTTGCCGGCATCGCTGACATAGAGTGTGCGGCCATCAGGTTCAACATAAACACTGACACCACCATCCCCCGGCTCATCATCTGCACGCACCATCGCTGTCGTTGCCGGACTGGTATTTTCAGAAAAAATTCCTGCCAGCCACGGCTCTTCCGGGCGGGTAACGTCGATAACTTGCACGAGATTATTTTTCCCGGAAGAAAACAACAGGCTCTGGCGAGCGAACAGAGCGTGCGCCGCCGAAATATGGTTGCCAACGACAGAGGTGAGATGCTCCGCAGTGCCCGGGCCTGTCAGTGCAAAGATACCGATCCCCACATCAGCAGAATCCGAAGCCACGAACAAATCCGTTCCTTGCGCATTCATGGTCAGCGCCGCCGGAGCGGGGAATTCAAAACCGCCCGCAGGCTGAACAGATGGAAGACTGCGCAGATCATAAGCGAGCACACTGTCCGCCCCGCTCACGCTCAGCCACAGGATACCATCGGCAAATGCTGCACTGCGGAAGTCGCGGCCGGTGATGGCAGCAATCTGTCGGGGCGCTGCCGGGTCGGAGAGATCGAGCAGGTGAGCGCCGGCTGGGAAATCAGAAGCGGTGGTGCTCAAAACGACCGCCAGGGTATCGGCGAGAATCACATCGTGTGCCGAGGTAAAAGTGGCGGAGTACTCAGCGGTCAGGAGCGGGGCTCCCGGGTCAGTGAGATCGACGACCAGAAGTGGCCCGGCCTTTTGCGCGCACAGGGCAAACTGCCCAAAAACCGTGACGCTGTTCATCATCTCACCAGCACGCGAAAAAACAGCATGCAGCCTCGGCTGTGACCGGTCATCAGTGTTAAAGATAACCAGCCCGATATCAGTCTGGGCCAGCAAGGCGTAGGTTCCTGTGGCATCGCGATAGCCCTGCACAGCGGCATTCCCATTCTGAGAAGAAAGCATCCACGAGCCGAGTATCCGCACATTTTCAGATGTCGTATCGGAAGTAAAATCAATGGGATGAACTGTGCCGGGAACGAGTTCGGCAGGTGTAATCAATGCTGGGTTGGAGATCGGATCGCCAGACTGGGCAAGAACGGAATATCCTGCAGACAGGGTCGTGAGTAAAACAGAAAGAAAGGTGCGCAATATCATATCCAGAGTAGTTTACCTGAAAAATTCATAGAGCGTGACTATGATTTATCAGTGAGTTACAGGGGACAATTCGTCGAATAAATTTTTCAGTTAGCCCGACTCTCCTTGTGAGGCGCTTATTTTATGATAAAGCAGGTCAAAAATCGTCCTTTTCCTGCCAGAGATGTGACTGCCGTCTTACTGCTCTGATCATGCATGATCTGCCCGCGATTATGCGTAAAATAATCCCTGGCCCACTCCGTTTATCGTCAACTCAGCGCATCGCACAGGAAATCGCTGTTGCATAAATTAAGGTGGGAAAGCGAAGCCAAAGTTTTACAAGGTTTATGAATCTTACGGGTAATAAATACTCCAGATTGACGGGCTGAAAATCATGAGCAAAAACGCAGCTAATCAGGACATCTTGCAGGTATGGTGATCACTATATATAAACACTATAGCAGACCTGTGCAGACGACAAGCCGAAGGGGATTTCATTATTTTTCGCCAGCACCATAGTCTCGGGGCTGCCGTGACGGCCCGGCTGATGATCTTCTGCCCCGGCACCCGTTTTTTGCATCTTTTGACGGAAGATACGGTAAAGCACCAGCGTTGCCGCGTACGGTTTGCCAAAGAAAGGGATAATGCAGATCGTTTCAGTTCCGGAGGACCGGTCAGTGAATCACGGAGCGTGTTCAGAACTCTGCACGGTATCAGAGCAGTCGGGATTATGTGCGCCGGGCAACTGAGTGGCAAAAGTTAGAAAAAAAATCCATGATGACAACCGAATTCCAACAGGGTCAGATCAATATTCAGCAACAGGAATTTCAGAACTGATACAGCAGGTGCCATCATATTCGAAAAGGTGGGGTGATATACAAAGCCTGTGTCATTGCCATGTGGGAATAATGATCCCGCCGGCACGCGGCAATGCTCCTGCGTTGCCGCGTCAGGTGGGATATGCATAGCCCAGGGGGCACGATGAATCGTGTACTACGAACGGGTTTGGGGCACTGCCTGCAAGAATCCAGGGGAAACTCACGTTTGCGACGAGTCCGGTGCAGACAACCTGGCTTCCCAGCAACACCTGTACCCGTCACCAAGACGCCAAACCCAGGAGAACAACGGGAATGAAAGTGGAATGAGCAGTACCGTCAACAACCGGTATGCAAAGGACTGTTCTGCCAGCGTGTGTACTTTCCAGGTGAAGAACCAGAGCCGGTTGTTGGTAACCATGCGTGTTCTGACTTCAACTTCGCGGCCGAGTTTTTCTGCTTCTTCACGGATGATCTGCGCGGTTTCCATCCGGTCCGGCAGACCGAACTTCCTGTGCTCAAGCATCCATTCGGGAATTTCAATTCCACGCCGCAACAGCCATTTTGCCAGGCGTTTCTCCTTTTCAACGCTCATGTCACCACTGGGCGCAACGCTGATCACTCCCTCTTTCGCGACCCGCAGCATTTGATGGATGACTCTTCTGCGCAAATCTTTATCCAGATGCTCCCAGACATCGCAACTCACGACCCAATCGAACTCCCGGTCAGCAAAGGGCAATTTATCGCCACTGAGGCGAATTTTCTTCAAATAGCCCAGCTCCGGCCCGTCAAACTGCACATCTACGCCATGAATATGCCGTCGCCAGTAGCGCGTCATCCCGGTCGCGCCGGAACCGACTTCGAGCAGACGGCTCTGTGAATCGACCTCTTTTTTCAACAAACCCAACACAGCCTGATAGCGGGAATACATATCCGGCGGCGAGCACAAACGCACAACCCACCAACGAATCAATCCCCGAAATGAGCTGTTTTTCGAAGATTCACCTTGCCAGTCAAGAGCATTTTTAATAATGGCTTCGATCTGCATCATACCCTCCCCTTTTTGGCATTTCACGTCTCACTACCGGCGCCATAGCGTGCACGAAATGCAATTTTTGAATTAATCCGGTTGATACAATTTGGCTTTGAGAAACGTAGCGTTAAGGTGTGTTAAGCAGTGTGGGGCTCCCCCCCAAGCGGGCAATAGCATGTCGGTGTCGGATAAATTCAGAAAGAAGAATCGGATGCCCTGCTGTGTAGTTTGTCATCCTATATTTTCGTTTACATGCGATGTTGGCGTTTTACGGAAAATCTCTGGCTTCTTTCTTTGTGGGAAACAGGTTTCAACTATCTCGCGGCAATGCTCCTGCGTTGCCGCGCCTCGGTGTGGATGCCCTTGGCCTGTGGGGCACGCTGAAGCGTGCACTACGAACGAGGTCTCAACTTTCTCGCGGCAATGCTCCTGCGTTGCCGCGCCTCGGTGGGATGCCCATGGACTGTGGGGCACGCTGAAGCGTGCACTACGAACGGGGCCGCAACTTTCTCGCGGCAATGCTCCTGCGTTGCCGCGCCACGGTGGGATGCCCTTAGCCTGAGGGGCACGCTGAAGCGTGCACTACGAACGGGTTTGTGCATCCTGCACCCTTATCCGCCCTTGCATAAATATGCATTTTTTGCAAAAATAAACATAATTTCCTGTGAACGTTTGAGCATTTCACGTGTCCAGTCGTGGAAATTTGCGATATAAAGTTGTATTTTTATCCAGTCAGCTCCACTGCACTCATAAAGCAGCACTTCGTTCAGGGAGCGGAGTGAGCTGATCTGGCTCCAGGATTATCAAACCAGAAAGTGCTCTGGGAAAAATATCATCTTTTACTCAAACGGATATGCATCATGAAAATAGGTTTTCTGCATTCGCTCATCCGCAAGGATGAAAAGCTGCTGCTCGCTGAATTCAAAAAACACAAAGAGGTCGAGCTGGTCATGGTCGATGACCGCGAGCTGATTTTCCGGCTGGGACACGACCACTTTGATTTCGAAGTTCTGCTCGAGCGCTCCATCAACCACTCGCGCGCTTTGCACGCTTTGACCCTGTTCGAAAAAGCCGGTGTGCGCTGCATCAACACCTCGCAGGTGGCGACGGTCTGCGGCGACAAGCTGCTCACCTCCAACGCCCTGAGCCGGGACGGCGTGCCGCAGCCGGAGGTGCGCGTCGCTTTTACCGAGGCCTCGGCGATCCAGGCTATCGAGGAGCTCGGCTATCCGGTGGTGCTCAAGCCTGCCGTCGGTTCGTGGGGACGCCTGCTGGCCAAGGTCAACGACCGCGACGCGGCCGAGGCCCTGCTCGAGCACAAGAGCATCCTCGGCACCTATCACCACTCCATCTTTTACATCCAGAAATACGTCGAAAAAAGCGGCCGCGACATCCGCAGTTTCGTGGTCGGCGACCGCTGCATCGCGGCGATCTATCGCAGCTCCGAGCACTGGATCACCAACACGGCACGCGGCGCAGTGGCCAGCAACTGCCCGGTCACCGAGGAAATCTGCACAATTTCCCTGCAGGCGGCCAAAGCCGTGGGCGGCGGCATTCTCGCCATCGACCTGTTCGAAACCGCGGACGGCCTGCTGGTAAACGAGGTCAACTACACCATGGAATTCAAGAACTCCATCGACACCACGGGCGTGAACATTCCGCAGCACATCGTCGATTACACCATCGCGGTGGCGCAGGGGGAGGTGCCATGAGCCGGATAACCGTTGCCATCGCCGGGGCCTCGGGCTACACCGGCGGCGAACTGCTGCGCCTGCTGCTGTTCCACCCGCATGTCGAGGTCACACAGGTGACTTCAGAACGGCTGGCAGGAAAATTCGTGCACAAAGCGCACCCCAATCTGCGCAAAGCCACCAGCCTGAGGTTTTGCTCCCTCGCCGAACTCGAGCCGTGCGATCTGCTCTTCCTCGCCCTGCCCCACGGCGAAGCCATGCACAACATCGATGCCTTCATGCAGAAAGGCCGCCGCATCATCGATCTGAGTGCGGATTTTCGTCTCAACGACGCCGCTGCGTACGAGAAATGGTACCGCACGCCGCACGCGCGGCCGGAGTTGCTGCATAAATTCATCTACGGCATTCCTGAGCTGCACCGGCAGGAAATGCAGCAGGCAACGCATATCTCCAGCGCGGGCTGCAACGCCACGGCCACCATTCTCGCCCTGTATCCCCTGTTCAAAAATGGCCTGGTCGAGCCAGAGCGCACGGTGGTTGAAGTGAAGGTCGGTTCCAGCGAGGGCGGCAATCGCGCCAGCACCGCCTCGCACCATCCGGAGCGCAGCGGCTGTGTGCGCTCCTTCATGCCTGCCGGGCACCGGCACGTGGCGGAAATGGTGCAGGAGCTCGATTTGGGCGCTCCGGTGCACATCCACTTCTCCGCGACCTCCATCGACATGGTGCGCGGCGTGCTCGCCACCTGCCATGTTTTCCCCAAAAGCGAGCTGACGGAAAAAGACCTGTGGAAACTGTACCGCCGCGAATATGGCCGGGAGCCGTTCATCCGCATCGTGAAAGAGAAAGACGGCATCTACCGCTACCCGGAGCCGAAGCTGCTCATCGGCACCAACTTCTGCGACATCGGTTTTGAAAGAGACCCGCACAGCAACCGGCTGGTGATCATCAGCGCTATCGACAACCTGATGAAGGGCGCGGCCGGGCAGGCGGTGCAGGCGTTCAACCTGATGCACGGATTTCCCGAAAACACAGGGCTGGAGTTTCCCGGCCTGCATCCGGTGTGAGCCATGTGCCGATTACTGTTGGTTAAATCCGAACAACCGTTTGCCATGCAGCCGCACCTGCAGGCTTTCGCGCACATCGCGGAGAGCAGCCGCGAATACCAGGGCCACGGCTGGGGCTGCGCCTGGCTTGCCGGCGGCGAGTGGCAGACGTACCACAACATCCAGCCGGTGTGGCAGGACAGTTTTTCCCGCTTCGGCGAAACCACCCTGCTGCTGGCGCACGCGCGCAGTGCTTTTCAGGACAAAGACATCCGCGTGGAAAACAACATGCCTTTTTCCGACGGCACCTACCAGTTCATCTTCAACGGTGAGCTGCGCGGCGTCACCATCCGCGCGGACGGGCGGATCGGCGCAGAGAAGATTTTCAATTTCATCCGGCGCTTCGACAAAGGCGACATGGCAGCGGCGGTGCGCAAGGCCGTGCCGATCATCAGCCGTAAAAGCCGCTACGTGCGCGCCATGAACATTATCATCGCGGACAAGCAGCGCGTGTACCTCGCCTCGCAGTTCAGCGAAGACCCGGACTATTTCACCATGCACACAAAAACCAGCGACGGCCGGCTGATCATCTGCTCGGAGGTTTACCCGGGCGAGCAGGGCTGGCAGCCGATCGCCAACCAAACCATACAGGTGTTTCCATGATTCTGATCAAAATCGGGGGCG
>DRLW01000725.1 GCA_011375275.1 Bacteroidota bacterium | reverse complement strand
TCGTCTTCTCTCCGCAGAACAGCACACCGGTGTTACATTGACGGAGTCCCTGGCCATGCGACCCGCTGCCTCGGTATGCGGCATCTATTTCGCGCATCCGCAGGCGCGCTATTTTTCTCTCGGTAAAATCGGCCGCGATCAGGTGGAGGAGTACAGCGCCCGCAAAGGCCTGCCGGTTTCCGAGGTGGAAAAATGGCTGGCCCCGGTTCTGGCGTATGAGCCGGCGCAGTAGAGCAGGGGCATCCGGGCCGCTATTCCCCCCCAAAAACAGAAAGGACAGGCATGCCTTCGGTTTATGATCTCAAGCCCGCGTTTCAAAATCTGTTGCGGCCGCTGGTGGCTGCACTGGCGCGCATGGGGGTGACTGCCAATCAGGTGACGCTGCTGGCGGTGCTGTTGTCCTGTGCTGCCGGTGCTGCGCTCTGGCTGCAGCCCGGTGCCGGCTGGCCGTTGCTGCTGATTCCGGCGGTGCTGTTCGCGCGCATGGCCCTGAACGCCATCGACGGCATGCTGGCGCGCGAGCACGATATGCAGACCGCTCTCGGCGCCATTCTCAACGAACTCGGCGACGTGTTTTCGGACGCGGCACTGTATCTGCCCTTTGCCGCGCTCGCCGGAGTGAGCGCGCACTGGGTCGTGCTGCTGGTCCTGCTGGCGGTCATCAGCGAAATGACCGGCGTGGTGGCGGTGCAGATCGGTGCCTCGCGGCGCTATGATGGCCCCATGGGCAAGAGTGATCGTGCCGTGCTGTTCGGGGCGATCGCGCTGCTCGCCGGGCTGGGCGTGGCCCTGCCGTGGCTGGATTATGTGTTCATCGCCGCGCTGCTGCTCTCCCTGCTGACTATTTTCAACCGCGCCCGCGGGGCATTGCGGGAGCTGGGCTGAAGCCGGGGCTCACAGAGCCGGTGGCATCAGCACCAAACCGGAAAGGATACCACTCCATGACCTCTCTCAGTTTCGATAACACGTTGCTGCTCTCGCTGGCAGGGTTGTATCTCATCCTGGTGGTGGCCAGTGTTGTCATCCTCATTCTGAAAAAAATCAAGCCGGATCAGGATTTTTCCGAGCTGAGCAAGCGGGTCAAGTCATGGTGGGTGCTGGTGACCATCTTTACCCTGGCCATGGCGCTGAGCCGCAATGTTTCTCTCGGGTTTTTCGCGCTGATCAGTTTTCTGGCGCTGAAGGAGTACTTTTCGATCATCCCCACCCGCCGGGCAGACCGTCGCGTGCTGTTCTGGGCCTATCTGTCCATCCCGCTGCAGTACTACTGGGTGGCGCAGGAGTGGTATGGCATGTTCATCATTTTCGTGCCGGTGTACATGTTTCTCTATCTGCCCATGCGCATGGTGCTGATCGGCGAGACCAGAAATTTTCTGCAGGCTGCCGGTACCCTGCACTGGGGATTGATGATGCTGGTGTTCAGTATCAGCCACGTGGCCTATCTGCTGGTGCTTCCGGCCAAAGATGGGTTTCCCGCCGGCGGGCCGGGACTGGTGCTGTTTCTGGTTTTTCTGACCCAGTTCAACGATGTGGCGCAATACATCTGGGGCAAGTTGCTGGGCAAGACGCGCATTATCCCGAAAGTGAGCCCGAACAAAACCCGGGCCGGACTGATCGGCGGCGTGTTGACGACCACGGCGCTGGCCGTGCTGCTCGCGCCTTTGCTCACGCCGCTGTCGCTGCCCCTGAGTGTGGCGGCAGGCCTGCTGATCAGCGTTGCCGGCTTTATCGGTGATGTCACTATTTCCGCGCTCAAACGCGACCTCGGTGTCAAGGACAGCGGCACTCTGCTCCCCGGCCACGGCGGCGTTCTCGACCGCGTCGATAGCCTGACCTACACCGCGCCGCTGTTTTTTCACTTTATCTATTATCTGCACTACTGAGAGGGGAGCCATGACCCGCCTGCTGCGTTTTGTGTTCTACGCTGTTTTCGTGCGCCTGACCGTGCTGGTGGTGCTGGGCCTGAACGTGCGCCATCGCGAAAAGCTTCCCGGCCGCGGCCCGGCTATCCTCGTCGCCAACCACAACAGCCACCTCGATACCATGGTGCTGATGACCCTGCTGCCCCTGCGCCTGTTGCCTCAGGTTCAGCCTGTGGCAGCGATGGACTATTTCCTGCGCAACCGCGTGCTGGCCTGGTTTGCTCTCAAAATCGTCGGCATCCTGCCGATTCAGCGCCAGCGCACAGGCCGGGGAGATGATCCGCTGCAGGTGTGCTACGAAGCGTTGGAAAACGGCCGCATTTTGATTTTTTTCCCCGAGGGCAGCCGGGGCGAGCCGGAGAAACTGAGCGAGTTCAAGAGTGGCATCGCGCGTCTGGCCGGCCGCTTTCCACACATCCCCGTGGTGCCGATCCTGCTGCACGGACTGGGCAAGTCTCTGCCCAAGGGTGAAGCCCTGCTGGTGCCCTTTTTCTGCGATGTTTTCATCGGTGATGCGCTGTATGGTGGCGGGGATAAAAGAGCGTTCATGCAGGCGTTGCAGGACGGTATGGATGCTCTGGCACAGGAAGGGCACTTCCCGCCGTGGGAATAAAAAGAGAGAGTGTTGGGGATAGAAAAAAACGCGGCACCACGCAGCCCGGGTGTGTGCGCGAGCAGCAAATCAAGAATGAACGCAACCTGTTCCGGCTGCGATTCTACAGCTCGTCGAGCACCCGCTCGAAAAAAGCGAGTTCTTCCCCGCCTTCTTCCAGCCGAATCATACCGTTTTGCTGAAATCCCAATTTTAAAAGCAGACTTTGTGAGCGCAGGTTGTCCGGCGTGGTGATCGCGACGATGCGCTCCAGGGCGAGATCGCTGCGGGCATGCTCCAGAACAGCCTGCGCCGCTTCCAGTGCAAATCCCTGCCCGTGCACGTTCTGTAAAAAAGCAAAACCGAGATCGACCTCCTGCAAAGCCGGGCGTTTGATCAGCCCGCACAAGCCGAGAGCCGTACCGCTTTTGCGCAGCGCCACACGGTAGAGACCGAACCCATGCTCGGCGTACGAGGCCAGCGGCCCGCTGCGCAGATAGTCCTGCGCCTCCTCCCGCGTGCGGACGCCTTTGTCACCGATGTAGCGCAGCCACAGCGGCTCGTTGAGCAGGCGCAGAATAAACGGCGCGTCATCCAGCGTGAACCGGCTGATGAGCAGCCGCTCCGTGGTCGCGATCAGCGCGCGGTTGGTTTCGGTTGCAGGCATGGCAGCCTTTCAAAGCGTGTTTTTGTTCAGCAATCAGGGGTGATTCGGCAGCGAGGAGAATATACCCGTGGCTGCATTGCGCGAGACATCGATGTCGCGAAAGATGATCTCGCTGTTGCCGTCGGCGCTGGTACGGCGCAGGGCAAAGAGATAGCCGCCGATTTCCTGCCAGTCAGACCAGTAAAAAGTCACCGGCGCTGTCAAGCTGTCGCGGTAGTAATCGATGCGGTCGATGCGATTGCTGGCGCGGTTGATGTACAGATCGTAGATATTCTCCGGCGTCAGCCCGACGCGGTTGAAGGTCATGCGCACGATGTCATAGTCCTGGCCGTCGATGCTGCGCGCGTCGAGAAAATGCAGGATCGTTCCCGGGGCTTTCAGCTTAAAGGGCATGAGCAGCCACCAGCTATCGCGCACAAAGGTGGCATAGGCACGGCCGTACACACGGCTTGCCGTTGTGCTGTCGCTGATCACGCGGTTGTTACGAAAACAGCGACGTTGCTTGTTGCGGAAGTTGAAATAAACCAGAAACTCGCTGCTGTCTCCCTCCTGCCAGGAGACTTTGTAGTCACCTTCCTGCAGGTTCCATTCGTGCCGGTTTTCGATGCTGGTGCCGGCGCTGCTTTTCAAAATCAGACTGAAACCAAGATAGCGGACATCTTCAAAAAAACGGCGGGCATTGGCGGTTTTGATCACTTTATTGGCCAGTGCAACAGCCCGCGGATGTGAAAGCGAGGGATCGAAACGCCGTTTGGGCAGCTCCTGTTGTTGCGGGGGGGCTGCCTCGCACGCGAGAAAAGCGAGAGCACAGAAGAGCATTCCTGCTGTCAGAATTCTGGTTGTCATGGTTCCTCCTGATCCGTGATGATGTGTATTCGAGATGTTTGTGTTCAAAATGTGCGTCTTGCTCTCATGACACCGCCCCCGGAGCACGCCGCAGGCACGAGGCTCTGCGTCTCTGACTCGCGGGCAAACGCGGATGGGTATGCGCCCGCTGGCCAGACGCTGCAACTACAGGCTTTCGCGGCAGTTAAAAATTTTCTCCTCAGAGTATCCAGTTAACTCAGCTAACGGGGCTGGCTCGGATACCGGTATCTGTCATTCCGGCCAGGCGCAGCGCAGTGCCGGAATCTCATCTTTTCGCCCACGTGCCTGAGTCAGGGAGATTCCGGTCTTCCCCTGCGGGGAAACCGGAATACTGTTCTCGGGTAGGTACGTGCTGTTGTCACGCGGTCTGGTTGAAAAAATGCAACTGTCTGAGTTAACTGGATAGCCGGAATTTTCTCCAGGGTGGATTTTCAGTTTATATTCGAGAACCTGCAAAACTCTGTTC
>DRLW01000724.1 GCA_011375275.1 Bacteroidota bacterium | reverse complement strand
GAGGGCGATGGGAAAGCAAGAGAAGAACAACACATTCCGTGGCCACATGGTTCTGCAGGAAGCTGTGCTGATAATCGCGGTTGTGGTTATCTACATCGGTATCAGCCTGGTCATCGACCATTCGCGCTCTCCCGGGTTGCTGGCAACTACGGTGCTGGTTCTGGCTGTTGTCAAAGTCCTCTTTTTTCTCAGCCACACCTTCAGGCGTATCGGCGGCGGAATCGAAACGTGTCACAGTTTTAACGAGCTGCTGCTGGTGCTGGCACTGCTTTCCTTCACAATCGTCATCTCTTTTGCCCTCGACTTTGCCTGTCTGGCTCATGCCGCGCCGGCATCGTTTTCCGGAACGCAAACAACAGCCGCGTTCTGGCAGCAGATGTTTGACTTCTTTTACTTCAGCATCGTAACCTTTGCCACAATCGGCTACGGAGATATCGTCCCTACGACCATGACCGCGCGTGCGCTGGTCATTTTGGAAATCATCACCAGCTTCATCATGATCGTTTTTATTCTGTCCAATTTTGACAGAATCAAAGCGATCGGGAAATAATACACACCGCAACTGAATGATTTGTCCTCAAAAAATTTAATTTTTTGAGATCCGGGTATCCAGTTAACTCTGCAAACCGGGACCGGCTCAGATACCGGCATCTGTCATTCCGGCCAAGCAAAGCGCAGTGCCGGAATCTCATCTTTTTTGGCACGTGCCATGGTCTGGGAGATTCCGGTCTTCCCCTGCGGGAAAATCAGAATGACGGTTCTGGGGAGGCACGTGCTATTGTCACGCTGTCTGGCTTGAAAAAATGCAACCGTGCTGAGTTAAATGGATAACCAGCTTTTTGAGATTGCAAAATATTGTTATCATTTCAGTTATACACCTAAAATTTTCATAATTACCGTAGGGCCAACCGGCGCGTCGCCCCTACGGGTCGGGTTTTATCCATGGTTTGATGTATAGGCGACCGTACCCTGCGACATGAATGTCGCGTTACACTCAACCCACACGATTTGAGGAAGAGCCCAAAATAATAAATCGTTCAGGTCTGGACACACCGATATCCGGCAGACAATTCCGCAATTATTGACGCATAAAAAATGGAGAAACGCGTATGAAACGTCGTGATTTTCTCGGCGCAACATCAGCGCTGGCTGCTATGGGGCTGGCTCCGGCCACCCTGCTGGCAGAATCGACAAAGATGGCGAACAGAAAAAAATTCCCGCAACCCATCGCCCCCAAAATGGCCGGGGATGTCAAGGAATTCAAACTGTTCATCGACATCATGCAGCACGAATTTGCACCGGGCATGAAACTGCACATGCTGGCATTCAACAACCAGGTGCCCGGGCCTGAAATCCGCGTCAATCAGGGAGATAAAGTACGCGTGATTTTCAAAAACAAAACCGAGCTCAACCATACCATTCACTGGCACGGGCTGCATGTCCCCTGGCGCATGGATGGCGTACCCTACGTCACTCAGATGCCCGTGATGCCGGGTCAGGAGTTCGTGTACGAGTTCGTTGCCGAGCCCTATGGTACGCATTTTTATCACTGCCACTGGGGTACCCTGTTGCACATGCAGTCCGGAATGTTCGGCAGCGTCATCATCGAAAACCCGGACGACCCGATCAAAAAAGAGTTCGATTACCAGCGCGAGTACACGCTGATCTACTCAGCACATGATACCAATTTCATGCGCAACGAATTGAACGGCATGCTCGAACGCATGAAAGAGCGCATGTACCTGATGAAGACCAACCGCTTTGACCCGGAACGTTTCGCGGTTTTTGACAGCAAACAGGAGCTGCTCGATGCCATCAAACGGGGCTACAACCCGCCGTACACGCTGAAGCGGCGCGCCCCATCAGAGTTGCCGCAACCGAACTGGTTTACGGTGAATGGAAAGGCCTACCCATCGACGCCGAATCTGTACATCAAGGAAGGGGAAACGATTCGCGTGCGGCTGATCAACGCCGGAACCGAAGAGCACTACCTGCACTTGCACGGCCATGATTTCTGGCAGGTGTGTGATGACGGTTTGCCTGTGCCGCAGCCGTGGCAGCGCAACACACTGCGCCTCAGCCCGGGCAAAACCTTGGATATCATCATCGAGGGGAAAAACCGCGGGCTGTGGACATTCCATGATCACGATACCCGCCGGGTGACCAACAACGGGCTGTATCCCGGCGGAAATCTGTTGGTTCTCGCTTATGAAGACCTGCCTGATGCGGAACGGGCTGTCACAGCCATGAGCGGCATGGAAATGCCCATGCAGAAAGGAAAAATGGATATGCTCCCCAAAGTCGCCCTCGATGAATAACGAAGCCCCTGTGCTCGCAAGAGAGGTGAGTTTCTGAAAAATATGCTCTGAAGAACCCAAAGTTTATGAGAAAAGACATGAAAACATATACCCACATTTTGTTCGCCGGCCTTGTTTTAATAGCAGGCACGGCTACTACGCCGGCGGTTGCCCAGGTCAGCCCGGAAATCCAGCTGGCGACGCGCGGTGTGATGTCCTTCAACATGGATAATGCTGCTGACCGCACGACCTCAGCGGTGAACGATTTTTCCGATACCGCGCTTTTGCTCGGTTTCCGCCAGAAAATGTATAACTCCTATCGCGCCCAGATGGTCATCGGCCTGCAGTTCCCGGATGCAGACTCGGACCTGGGCCAGGTTTTCTATCATCAGATTTTTCTCAGGCTCGAGAACAAGACGAATATGATCAAAATGGGCCGCTCGCGGGTACGCAGCGCGCTTATCGAATTTCCCACCCTGCGCGATGATGATGCGATTTTCTTTACCGACGTGCTCAACCCTTTTTCCAGCGGCGAAAACACCGAAGACAACCAATACGGTAACGTCATGGAGATCGCCCGGGTTTTTGCACAACGGTTCTGGGTGCGGCTGCATGGCGAGCACTTTAACCGCACGCCGCTTCTGCCCGGCATGCCGGAGACGGAGTTCGACCTCAACGCTGCGGGATTCTCCCTGCAGTACCGGGTTCCGGAAAGCCAGTTGTGGAACAGGCCTTTTGTGCAACAAATCGGCGTCGGTGTGAATACATTTCTCTCCGCAGACAACAGCAACAGCAGCACGTTGAACGAAACACTGCGCAACATCACGGTCTCAGCAATTTTCAACCTTCGGCCAGACCCGGTACATTTCATCGACCTGCGCCACCAGACGATTATCAACACCGGGCTCGATGGTGTGACCACGTTTGTCAATTTTGCCGGTATGGCGCGCGCCCGTTCGATCGCCTCTTTCTCTTCCCTGCGCTATCTGTACCGAAAACTGGAGCGGCCCACGCTGCAACTCGCTTTATCCTTCGGCTATAAGACGTTTCCTGATCTCACAATCGAAACAAACCAGCGGCAGCTCGTTCTCAACGGCTTTTACCGCATCGGCGAGAATTTTGACGTCGGCGTACAGTATCAGAATATTCAGTTCACTGGTGAGATGGCACGGCTGGCAGGTCGATCGGAGAACAGGATTCAATTTTCGATGATCTTTGCCATCGATCAGCTCTGGAATAATCAGTTCGATACCCGTGACTCACTGCTGAATCTCGAACACGGTTACATCCAGTAACTCAGCAAACGGCTGCCTGCGGGCTCTCATCGTTGCATGAGCCAGGCAGGCAGCCAGGTGACGGTCTCGGGCCAGAGAATAACCATGGTCAAACCGATGAGCTGAATGACGATAAAAGGCAGAATACCGCGATAGATCTGCGTGGTTTGCACATTTTCAGGGGCAACTCCTTTCAGGTAGAAAAGAGAAAAGCCAAAGGGAGGCGTCAGGAAGGAAGTCTG
>DRLW01000723.1 GCA_011375275.1 Bacteroidota bacterium | reverse complement strand
AGGCTCACCTTCGGAACCGGACACCGGCGTTTCCTGTGGAGCCGGGTCATCGGAGGTGCGCTCCTCCTGCTCGGCAAGCTGGTTCAGCTCCA
This sequence comes from Bacteroidota bacterium, assembly GCA_011375275.1. GTDB lineage: Bacteria > Zhuqueibacterota > Zhuqueibacteria > Zhuqueibacterales > Geothermadaptataceae > Geothermadaptatus. The sequence goes on along the minus strand of DRLW01000723.1, from coordinate 4,350 downwards.
TTTCTATTTTCTCGATCTCAGAGGTGGACAGCAGGCTTTCTTCGCTTGCAGGAGACAGCTCACTGTCCGGTGTGGCCGACTCATCATCCGGCTCAGGCTCGGCCAGAAACTCTGTGTTATCCCGCTCGCAGGTAGCAGACTGCCAGGCCTCATCGATATAAGTCTGGGAGAGCTGCGGCACATCAGACTCGGTGGTCTCCAGTTGTTCATCCTTTGCTGCTGCCTCCGGGGCTGAATCAGGAACAGCGGTTTCTTCGACCTGACCGCCGCTGCCGGTATGCTCTGCGCCGCCCCGGGGGGCATCTCCGGCGCTCTCGCGCACTTCGGGGGGGTGATCATCCCGCCCTTCAGAGGGAGCGGGTGGTTTTTGCTCCCTGTCAACGGCATTTTCTGTCTTCTGCGGCGCCTGAGGTTTTTCCCTGACCGCAGTCTGGAATATGCTGAGATCGAGTTCCGTATTGGTCTCGATATTCTTCAGTACTTCGATACGGTCCGGCCCGGATTTTTTCACAAAAGGGGCCTGCGGCACCGGGGTATCTTTTTCTGCAACCGGGCCGGTTTCAGCCGGCTGATCCTGTGCCTCCTCTGAGGGGGGTATATCCTCATCCCCGGGCTCATCATCGTCATCATCCTCAGCGGACATATCCTCATCGAGAAGCGTTCCGAGGGCTTCGAGGACATGGCGCACGCGCACGGAATCGGTCTTGTCCCGCTTTCCGCGCAAGGCGATGAACTCATCGCCCAGAGGCTTCCATTCCGCCGGGTCAGTAGGCCCGAAGATCGCCACCAGGGGTACTCCGGCAGCAGCAGCGAGGTGCATGACGCCGGTATCGTTGCAGACCATAGCGTCGCACAGGGCAAAGAAGGCAGCGAGCTCTTTCAGTGAAGTCGGTTCCACGAGCATGGGCTGGAACTGGACGTAATTCTGGAACTGGTCAGCGAGGTCCTGCTCCTTTGGCCCCCAGAAGAGGATGATCTGGGCGTCGTACTCGTCGTGCAGTTTTTGCGCCAGCTCAGCAAATCGGATGATCGGCCAGCGGTTGAACATTTTGCCCGCGCCAACGTGCATGCCGATCAGCAGGGACTCATCGCGCAGACCGAGATTTTCGAGAATTTCCTGCGCTTTTTCGAGAAGATTTTCATCGACCTTCAGCACCTCCGACGGGTCTTGCGTATCCACGCCGATGTGACGAACGATATCGAGATTGCGCTCCGACTGATGCCGGTCGCCGTCCCAGTACGGGGCGATAAGATTATAGAAAAAATTGCCATCTGTACCCGGAAAAACCCGGTGTGATGACCCCAGAACCCATTTGGCCTTTGAAAAAGCAGAGAGCAGGTCGCTGGTCAGGGAATGGCTCACGGTGTTCAGGACGATGGCCAGGTCCCAGCCGCTGCGCAGCTTTTTCCAGAACTGGCGGAATGTGCGCAGAGTCCAGTTTGTCCCGACCTCCTCAAAAACGAGTACTTCGTCGATATACGGATTCATCTCCGCCGCTTCGGCAAAATAGCGGCGTACGACCACGCCGATGTGGGCATTGGGGAAGTGCTCCCGCAGGGCGCGGAATACAGGCGTAGCCAGCAGAAAATCACCCAACATGTCATGTTGGCGGATGACGAGGATGCGCTGAATTTCAGTAAAATTGACCAGGTTGGGCTGGATGGGTTTCTTGCCAAAAAGAAGCTGCAACCAGCGCATGTGATTGCGTTTGATATACTGCTCGATGCGGTTCCAGAATGTCACAATAGACTCCCTCTCTGTGACGTCGTGATCACTGTACGTGGTTTGGTTTTCTTACCCGGGCGACTTGCTTGCGGAAAAGAGTTTCCAGATGGTTGAGCATCGCAGTGTAGCTGAACATGCTGTCGACACGCTGCACTCCTTTTTCGCCCATACGCGAACGCAGGTCTTCATCCTGAAGAAGAGTGACGATGCGTCCGGCCAGGCTGTCCGAATCCCCCGGTTCGATCAGATAACCGGTTTCACCTTCGACCACGATTTCCGGCATGCTGGAAATATTTGTCGATATGACGGGTTTTCCCGCTGCCATGGCTTCGATGATGACGATACCAAAGCCTTCCCAGAAAGAGGGCAGGATGAGCAGATCGATGGCCTGCATCACTTCCGGGATGTCATCGGAAAAGCCTGCGAGGAAAACAGAACCCTGCCATTCTTTGATACGAATCTCGCTTTCGATCATTTCCTGCAGTGGGCCTTCTCCAACAAATACCAGCTTTGCCTGTGGAATGCGGTTTATGACTTGATCAAAAGCGGATAATATCACGCCTATCCCCTTGCGCGAGTCCAACTGGCCGACAAATCCGACCAGGGGCGCCTGCGCCGGAATTCCGAGCTTTTGGCGAAAAGGTTCGCCCCGGGCCTGTTGAAAAGGTGCGATCTCGATGCCGTTATAGATCACCTCGATACGCGCGGGATCGAGCCAGGGCGCATTGCGCAGCAACGCTTTTTTCGTCGCTTCCGAGTTGGCGATGATGTGGTCTGCGAGCACATTATAGGCAAAGCGATAGCGCAGCTTATTTTTCAGGGGATAATCGATACCGCGTCGCGGGAGCACCACAGGCCGCGGATGCACCAGCCTGGCGGCTATACCGGCAAGGCGCAGCTCCTTGTCCATATTGGTCAGGATGATATCATACGCCTGCCCCTTGATCAGCAATACCAGCCGCAGAATGGTCAGCGGGTCGAAATCGCCGCGAAAATTGACTTCGTGCACCGGATAGCCTGCCCGGTCGGCACGCAGGAGCAGCTCGGTTCCGGGGCGGCAGCATAAGTGCACCTCATGCCCGCGCGCATGCAGGCCGGCCATGGCGCGCAGCATCCACACCTCGCCACCGCCGAACATCTGTATGGAGTTAACGAAAAGAATTTTCAAAGGTGCCTGTTCCATTTACGGCTGTACGGTATTGCGCCGCCGTTCCACAGGGTGAACAGCGGAGTTGATTGAATACAAAATGCGTGGCCGGCGGGTCAGACCGCAGCCTCCGGCACGCCGAGGGTTGCATGCATCCGGCGGACGATCTCCCGGCTGTCATGCCATTTTTCCACCCACTCCCTGCCAAGGCGGGAGAGTCGCGTGCGCAACTCAGCACTGTCGATCAGCTCGATGATCGCCTGATAGAGCGTCGCCGCATCGACTTCCACAAAAGGATGATCCGTGAACTTCTCATCAAAACCCGGCGCCAGCCCCGTGCAGGTGGGCACACCCAGTGCCAGCGCTTCCAGCGCGTTGATGCCATAGCCGAGATCACCGATCTGGTCGATAAAAATATCGCAGGTTGCCTTGGCTTCGATGGCCTGCTCGTGGGACAAATTTTCGATCAGGACCACTTCAATCTCGCGCACAGCCGCGACCTCAGCGAGGATATCGAGGATAACCTCGGTCCCCTTGGCCTTGCGGTTGGTCGGTGCATGGCCGATGCGCAGGGTATGCTTTTCTTCATCCGCGGGTTGCCAGGTATATTTTTCCGTTTCAAACGGAAAGGGCACGTAGTTCAGCGTCGGGTCCAGCAGCAGGTGATCCAGCTCGACGGTGAAGTGTGCATCAGCACGGCTGTGCAGCGGTTCGATAATACCGCGTGTGCGCAGATCGCTGCCGGTGTATAAAACAGAGAGGCGTTTGCCGCGTTTTTTTATTGCCTTTGCTGTCCAGCCGTCGCGGAAAAAATCCAGCCCGCCGTCAAACTGGTACAGATCATACTCCCAAAAACGAAAACGGCGAAAAAAACGCTGTAACTTGGGCAGCCAGAGGCGTTCACGCGTCTTCATCAGCGCGTTTGCCAGCACACCCGGAGGGTGCCACTGCGGCAGTTCTCCCGGTATGGTCGCGGCCAGGCTGTTGCTCACCTGCCGTCCGGCTCCATTGCCGAAAAACCGGCGCACACTGGCAGCAAATTCGCTGCTGACAAAAGGCAGTTCGAGACAGACATCCTCATCATAACCGCGGGGATCTCGGAAAAACGTCACCAGACGGCTGTCATGCCCGAGACTGCGTTCAGCCCGTACCAGGGTCATGGGGACATCGGAAATATTCTGGGGTGCAATATGAAGAATACGCATATCATCCTGCCATCAGCCTGAAAATCGTTCCTGTTCGCATCCCCTGCACGCGTGAAAGAGATGCCACTACCTGCAGCGTGCCCCGGGAATAAACGGCCTGCAGACCAATACCGAGACCGGCAACCGCAGCGGGAAAACTCACACCTATTCTGAGTACTGGTTATCCATTTAACTCAGCACGGTAGCATTTTTTCAACCAGCCCGCGTGACAACAGCATGTGCCTACCCCGGAACCGTCATTCCGGTTTCCCCGCAGGGGAAGACCGGAATCT
>DRLW01000722.1 GCA_011375275.1 Bacteroidota bacterium | reverse complement strand
GATTTCATTTTTCCGCTGTTCATCACCCACGAACGCTCCGCACGCAAGGAGATCAGCTCCATGCCCGGACAGTTCCAGATCGGGCTGGACCATCTGCCTGCTGAGCTGGACAGCATCATCAGCGCGGGCATCCGCGGGGTGATTTTATTCGGGATTCCCTCTTTTAAAGACTCCCGCGGTACGGAAAGCCTGGGCGAAGAGGGCATCATACCGCAGGCTGTCCGGCTGATCAAAAAACACGCGCCGGAGCTGTACGTGATCACCGATGTCTGTCTGTGCGAATACACCGATCACGGCCACTGCGGCCCTGTGCTGGAGAATGGCGAGGTGGACAATGACGCGACGCTGGAGCTGATCGCACGGCAGGCCGTCGTGCACGCGCGGGCCGGGGCGGATATGGTGGCACCCAGCGGCATGATGGATGGAATGGTTGCTGCTATCCGTGCGGGCCTGGACCGGGAACATTTCGCCGGTGTTCCGGTGATGAGCTACGCGGTCAAATACGCCAGCGCATTTTACGGCCCCTTCCGCGATGCAGCCGAATCCGCGCCCCGCTTCGGCGACCGGCGCAGCTACCAGATGGACCCGCCCAACCGGCGCGAGGCTTTGCGCGAAGCGGCGCTGGACGTCGAAGAAGGCGCAGACATTCTGATGGTCAAACCTGCTCTGGCTTATCTCGACATCATCCGCGAAGTGCGCGACAGCTTCGACCTGCCGGTGGCGGCCTATAACGTCAGCGGTGAGTTCGCCATGGTTCATGCTGCCGCGCAAAAAGGCTGGATCGACGGCGAGCGGGTTATGCTGGAAATGCTCACAGCCATCAAACGCGCCGGCGCAGATTTGATTCTGACTTATTTTGCCAGGGAAGCGGCTCAGCTCGCTGCACGAAACTCATGAGCACAAAAACAGATATCCGCACTGCCGCTGACATCGAACGCTTCGTCACAGCCTTTTACGATACCGCTTTCCGGGATGACCTGCTCGGCCCGATTTTTACCGATATCGCCAAACTCGACCTCACAGCACACATGCCGCTGATGGTCGGATTCTGGCAAAAAGTCCTGTTCGGAGAAAGCGATTACAATCGCGATGCCTTCCAGCCACACGCGGCTTTGCATGCGCGCTTTCCGCTGCAGGAAAAACATTTCGACCGCTGGCTGGAGATTTTCGAAACAACCGTGCGCAGCCTGTTTGCCGGTGAAAAGACCGAGCTCGCAATCGAACGTGCCCGGGGTATTTCTGCGGCCATGCTGCAGCAACTGACCAGGCCTTTCAACGGCGGCTTTGCGCGCATCAGCTGAGATCCGATACAACACGACAACACAGGAACAACATGAAAAAACAGGGAATTTTGCTCGTCAACCTCGGCTCGCCGGACTCCACATCTGAGCAGGATGTACGCACATACCTGCGCGAGTTTCTCATGGATAAATACGTCATCGATGCGCCGTATCTCATCCGCAAAATGATCGTCGAATGGTTCATCCTGCCGAAACGGCCGCGCGAATCTGCCCATGCCTACTCGCAAATCTGGTGGCCCGAAGGCTCACCGCTGATGGTGATCACCGAACGCTTTCGCGACCAACTGCAGAAGCGGTTCGAGAACCCTGTCGCCATCGGCATGCGCTATGGGAAACCATCAATCCGCAGCGGGCTGCAGGCGCTTGTGGCGCAGGACTGCGATGAAGTGCTGCTGGTGCCCCTCTATCCGCAGTACGCCATGGCCACGGTGCGTACCGTCGTCGAAAAAGCCCGCGCCGACCTGCATGCGCTGTGCGATCCCATGGAGATGAAGGTTTTGCCGGTCTTTTTTGATGATCCGCTGTACATTCAGGCGCTGGTGCACAGCGCTGAACCCAGCCTGAGCCAGGGGTTCGATCATCTCCTTTTCAGCTATCACGGCGTGCCTGAAAGACATCTGAAAAAAACAGACCCGACCGGCAAACACTGCCTGAAAAACGCTGCCTGCTGTTCCACGCTGTCGCCGGCACATCTGACCTGCTACCGGCACCAGTGCATGCGCACCACCCAGGAATTTGCCCGCGCAGCGCGGCTCCCGGAAGGCAAATGGTCGGTCTCCTTCCAGTCCCGCCTCGGGGTCGATAAGTGGATAGGCCCGGCAACGGATGAAGAGATCGAACGCCTTGGCCGTGAAGGTGTAAAAAAGCTGCTGGTCATCTGTCCCGCATTTGTGGCAGACTGTCTGGAAACGCTGGAAGAAATCGGCATTCGCGGAAAAGAGGCGTTTTTGGCCGCAGGCGGTGAGGCGTTCCACATGATCCCATGCCTGAACGATGATAAAATCTGGGTTGAAGCTCTGGCCACGCTGATCACGCGGGAGCTGGCGACCGAGGTCGTCCGCCCGCGTCAGGCCTCTGAGCTGGCCAGGGTGTAAGTACCCCATTCATGCCGCCGGTTCCTGCCCGGGTGCGGGTGGGGGTGCTTCGGGCTGAGGATGGACTTTTCCCGCTGGGGCGGGGGTAGAGGCGTCACACCGCAGGAGCGGTGTGACGAGAGGGTTGAAACAAAGGTTAGTGAATAAATCGGGGAAAGAGGATCGGTTATGAATCAGGACAAATCTGCGGCATTGTTCGCGCGCAGCAAGAAAGTTATTCCCGGTGGCGTCAACAGTCCGGTACGCGCTTTTGGCGCTGTGGGCGGGACACCGGTTTTCATCGCCAGGGCCAGTGGCCCGCGCATCGTCGATGTGGATGGCAACAGCTATATCGATTACGTCGGTTCGTGGGGGCCGATGATTTTAGGTCATGCGCATCCGCAGGTGACAGAGGCTGTGCAAAAAGCAGCCAGCGAGGGATTGAGTTTTGGCGCACCGACAGAGCGCGAGGCAGAGCTGGCAGAGCTGATGATCGCGGCAGTGCCTTCGGTGCAGAAAGTTCGCTTCGTGAACTCCGGAACCGAGGCGACCATGAGCGCTATCCGGCTTGCGCGCGGTTTTACCGGACGCGAGAAAGTGGTCAAATTCGCCGGCTGCTACCACGGTCACAGCGACCTGCTCCTGTCCCAGGCCGGCTCAGGCGTCATCACCTTCGGCTTGCCGGACACCCCGGGCGTACCCAAAGAAGCCGTGCGCGCCACCCTGACGGCGCCATACAACGACCTCACGGCGCTGGAGCACCTTTTCGACGAATCCGGCTCTGAAATCGCGGCTGTGATCGTCGAGCCTGTGGCCGGGAACATGGGCGTTGTGCCCCCCGAGCCGGGCTATTTGCAGGGCGTCCGCGAGCTGACGCGCCGGTACGGTGCCCTGCTGATCTTCGACGAGGT
>DRLW01000721.1 GCA_011375275.1 Bacteroidota bacterium | reverse complement strand
GCAGGGGAAGACCGGAATCTCCCTGACTCAGGCACGTGCCAGAAAAGATGAGATTCCGGCACTGCGCTTCGCCTGGCCGGAATGACACATGCCGGTACCTGAGCCGGGCCCGGTTTGCTGAGTGAACTGGATATCCGGATAACAAAAGAAACTATTTTCTCCTCACCTCGGGCCAGCGGCCTTTTTTGCAGCCTACCGGCCGGGGGCTTACTTGCTCTCATTCTGCCACCAGCTCCAGAAAATGCTGTAAAATTTGGTCGCCATATTGCGCGGTGCTTCGCGCCGGGAAATCAGCGACTGGATTTTCGCTCCCTTGCGCATGACATCGCCGACGGTCAGATAGTTGCTTTCCTGGCGGATGCCGTTATCCTTGAGCAAAATAAAATCATTGCCTTCGATCAGGCACACACGCAGCAGCATCTCCACTTCGTTACAGGACAGATACATCGTGTACCTCTTGCCGCCCATGGTGAACTGGACTGCCGAGGACAAATCTCCGGCCTTGTGTCCCATTTCATGGGCTACCAGCGGCGGAATTTTGCCCGGGTGCTCCTTCATCCATTTGATCAGAGCATGCAGATCGAGGGCGGCTTCGCCTTCGCCGGTGGCCGTTGGCATGGAAATTTTAGCCCCGCCTGCGCCGGAACCGGCTACGCGCGTTGTGCGGGCTGAGGTGCGTCCGGCCAGTGCACTGCCGTCAACATTGGCCACCGTAGCACCGCGGCTGGCGCTGCCGGCGGCGATGGTTGCACCAGCGGCAGAACCCGCAGGAGCCCGGCGCCCGCTGGGCCGGTGCGACGGACGCGAATTATAGCTGATGTTCATATCCACATTCGAGCTGTGCCGTGTCGGCCGCTTCGTATTGGTAGAAATACCCTTGCTTTGCTGCGCCGGCGTGTTCGGCGTGTTGCGCCGCGTTGTGCTGCGCGTCTTACTCAATTTTTTGGTATTCAGCCCTTTGAGCAGCTCTGTCACATTGGGCTTCTCAACCACGGGTCTGGTCTTGGGTTTGCTCTTGCGCGCAACCCGGGCTTTGGGATTGCTTTTCTTCTTTTTCGGCCCGCGATTGCGTTTCTTCGGCGTTTTCTTGGCCTCAGGCTTGAAAGTCAGCTTCATCAGCTCGCGGATCTCCATGCGCTTTTTCTCCACCTCAGGCTCGCGCGGGCTGGAATAGCCCACTACCTGCGCAAACAAAAACACCAGGATCAAAATCGCAGAGGTGATCCATATCGACAGAGGACGCAGATTGTCTTTTTCCTGTATGTACTCAGTTAATCTTGTCATAATCCAGGTTCTTCTCTATTTGGTACCGTTGACAGATGTCCAGCGCATCGACCAGGTCCTGCATGGTGCTGGATTTGCGGGCTTCAAGATTGACGACAAGTTCGATATTCTTGCGCTGATACTTGCGTTTGACTGCGAGCAACTGCTTGTCCAGCGCTTCGACATCAGAAAGACGTTTTTTGCGTCCGTTATCGATCAATTCGTACCAGGAATTATGCACCGCCAGGCGGGCGGTATGAATTTTCTTTTTCGGAGCCTTGGCATCGCCGACCATCGGCAGATGCACATACTCGGTTTTCAACCGGCTGATGGCGATAAAGCCCATCAGAATGATCAGCGCCACGTCGATCAGCCGGATCATGGTTCTGCTCTCACCCATCGTTATTGTCCTCTCACTTTGATGACGTCCAACCCCTTGGGAATTCCCAGCTCTTTGCAGACTTTCGCTGCTGCCAGGGCGCGTTTTGTCGGTGCGTCAAAATTTGCGCGGATACGCACGCCCATTTTTTTACCCTGTGAACGGATTTCCGCATTGCGGCGCTTCAGATAGCGGCGCAGGCTGGATGTGCTTCTGAACGTTTCCTCACCACCCTCGGCAGAGTAGGTGCCATCGGTGCGCACGCCGATGATGACGATTTCAGCCCCCTTGGGCGCGTCATCTTCGGCCTCAGTGCTCTTGGCCGGGTCGATCTGTTCAGCCCGGGAAATCTGCGATACGGCGATAAAGCCGAACAGCAGGATGAACACCACATCGATCATGCGGATCATCAGGCTGCTGTTGCCGGCGTTTCTCTTAATTTTCATAATCTTTCTCTCCTGGTAATATCCTGCACCTGCTTCTCTCCATTGCTCTGAGCGGAACGCACCGCTACTTCAATAAAATGATCTTCTGGCGTCCCTGCCAGCGCACGCCATCCGCGCTGAAGGCGGAAACGCGCACAAAGTAGGTACCACTGCCCGCACGGTCACCAGCCAGATTCAGCCCGTTCCAGGTCCAGCCAGAAATACCGGCCTGTGCAGCCTGCTCCTCGGTCTCGTAAACCAGACGGCCGGTCGCATCAAAAACCGCAACGTGCACACGCGCCGGCCCGGGGACCTGCCAGGAAATACGCGTGCTCGGGTTGAAGGGATTGGGATAGGCCGGCAGCAACTGAAACTGGCCGGGAGGGAGGCTGCCGGTGTTGCTGTCGCGGTTTTCAACAGGCCAGACAGTGCCATCTGCACTGATGAGAGCGGCTGATTCCATCTTCAGCACCGGAGCCGCGGCATCTGTACTCACCTCAAATTCGAATACTGTGCCACCTTCTGCTCCCACGTGCGTGACATCCGCAGGCAGCATGGCGCACACGGCAAGCACACCACCTGCCTTGACCGGTTCAGCCACCAGCAGAGGCGTTTCTGTCCAGAAACTACCCGGACGCGGGCTTTTGGAGATGAGCCGGGCGTCTCCGAGCTT
>DRLW01000720.1 GCA_011375275.1 Bacteroidota bacterium | reverse complement strand
CTGCCCGCGGTACAGCTCGATGCCGGCGCGCGGCTGCCTTTTGCGGATGATGTGTTCGACCTGATCAGCGCTATCGGGGTCACGGAATATATTCTCGATCTGGCGTATTTCCTCAGGGAAACGCGCCGCATTACCACCCCTGAGGCGGATTTGATCATGACCAGCTCGCCACCACGGTTTGCAACGCGGCTGCGACGGTTGAACGGCGCCCGGCCAACCGCCCGCAGCGACGCTCAGGTGAAAAAAACTCTCCAGGAAGCCGGCTGGCAGATCATCGCCTCGGACACGAGTTTCATGCAAACACAATGGCTCTGCAGAAAAGCACCAGGACACCATGAAAACAGCATGGCTCATCACAAAAACAGATACGCCCTGTAAGCCGATCGCCGATTGGCTGCGCAAAAAGAACTACCGGGTTCAGACCCTGATCTTTGGTGAGATTCCCGACACCCACTACCCCGATCTGATCTGCATGCTGCTGTCCTCACAGGGAGCGAATCAGGTGCTCAAAGAACTGCGGGAGGATGAGCATACCAGCATGCTGCCTGTTCTGCTGCTCGTGCCGACCAAATATCTACCGGAAATCGATCCCAGCTTGCCCTTTGATGATTTTATCCACCTTGAATGCAGCCGCGATGAGTTCAACGCCCGGCTCACGCTGATGCTGAAAAAACATCACGGCCTGCTGAATGAAAATGTGGTCAAAATCGGCGCGCTCGAGATCAAGCTGGATGAGTATGAGGTTCTTCTGCACGATCAGATCGTTGCGCTGACGATCAAGGAGTTCGAGCTGCTGAAATTTCTCGCCACGCACCGCGGGCGGGTGTTCAGCCGGGCGATGCTGTTGGAAACCATCTGGGGGATGGACTACTATGGTGGTATGCGTACCGTCGATGTGCACATCCGCCGGCTGCGCTCCAAACTGGAGCACCTCGGCGATGTCTTCATCGAAACCGTTCGCGGTGCGGGATACCGTTTCATCAAAAGCGACGACATGTGAGCAGTGCAAAGGAGCAGCGACTATGACGGGCACACACCATGATGACACCGAGTACATCCTCAAAGCCACGCGCGAGCAGAACATCCACACCATCCGTCTGTGGTTCACGGATATCCTCGGTTTTCTGAAAAGCATCGAAATTCCCCGCACCGAGCTGGAAAACGTGCTCGAAAACGGCCAGTCCTTTGACGGCAGCTCGATCGAAGGATACGCGCGTGTGGATGAGAGCGACATGATTGCGCGTCCGGACCCGGCCTCTTTTCAGATCTTACCCGGTGGCAACAGAAGGGACAAACGGGTCGCGCGCATGTTCTGCGATATTTTCACGCCTGAAGGCACGCCCTACGCAGGCGACCCGCGCCAGGCCCTGAAACGTAACCTGAACATAGCCCGGGAGGAAGGCTACACCTTCTACATCGGGACCGAGCTCGAATACTACTATTTCAAAACCAACCGGGGCAGACCCGAACCGCTGGATTCGGACGGGTATTTCGACCTGACCGCCCGGGAAGCCTCAGACGACTATCGCCAGCAGACGGTGATCGCCCTTGAGGAGGCCGGCATCGGTGTCGAATCGAGTCACCACGAGGGTGGCCCGGGGCAGCACGAGATCGACCTGCGCTACTGCGATGCCCTGACCATGGCTGAAAATGTGCTCACCTTTCGCCTGCTGGTCAAGGAAATCGCCCGCAACCACGGCATCTACGCTTCGATGATGCCGCGGCCACTTTCCGGGCAAAACGGCAACGGTATGCACACGCACCAGTCGTTGTTCAAAAAGGAGCGCAACATTTTCTTCGACAGCAAGCGCACGCACAACATTTCGCGCTCATGCGAACACTATATCGCGGGATTACTGCAGCACGCGCCGGAGTTTACCCTGGTGACAAACCAGTGGATCAATTCCTACAAAAGGCTCGTGAAAGGCTTTGAAGCGCCGATATACACGACGTGGGCCATTCGCAATTACAGCGATCTCGTGAGAGTTCCTTCATTTAAAAAAGGCCGGGAGAACAGCATCCGCGTCGAACTCCGCTCACCAGATCCTGCCTGCAACCCCTATCTCGCTTTCAGTTGTATTCTCGCAGCCGGCCTGGCCGGCATCAAAAATAAATATCCTCTGCCGCCAGCCTCCACCGCAAATGTTCATACATTGCCTGAAAGTGAACGGCAGAAACTCGGAATCAGAAACCTGCCCGGTGATCTCAACGAAGCCATTCGCTGCTTCAGTGAATCTGAACTGATGCGCAAAGCGCTCGGAGACCATCTTTTCAACAGCCTGATCGAGAATAAAAGACTGGAGTGGGAAGACTATCGCAGGCAGGTAAGCCGCTGGGAAATGAAAAAATATTTCCGGGTGCTGTAACTGTAGTCTTTGGCCTGTACTCTATTTCCCGACTTGCGTACTGCCGCGGGAGCGGCATCCAGGGCACCAAATCGCTGGAGCGGTATGGCGAGTGGGAGCGCTCCGGCACTCTCGTCCCATAGCGTCATTCCGGCCGGAGAAAGCGGAGTGCCGGAATCTCATCTTTTCGGGCACGCGCCTGAGTTTGGAGGATTCCGGTACGGGAGCGGGCGGTATCTCATTTCACTGGTGTCCTGCCGCGGGGTGGCAACCGGGGCGTCACACCTCTGCTGGGGCGGTGTGACGAGAGGAGGGTT
>DRLW01000719.1 GCA_011375275.1 Bacteroidota bacterium | reverse complement strand
GTGCTCCTGGCTGTTTTCCGCCCCCATGACCGCCATCAGCCCGGCCGGCACACGGATGCGCGCATCAAAAGTAAAGCGCACGCCGGGACTGTCCTGACACGGCACCCAGGTTCGTGCCAGTACGGCCTGTGACTGCGTGAACAGAAAAGGGTGCTTTTTGCCTGCTGTCTGCTCAGGAGCCAGACACTGCAGGGCGGCAGCGTCCGGACTGGTGCGATAGTCGATGTTGACCGTGCGAACTCCGCGCTCCACAGCGATGCGCAGCGGCTGGCCGAGAAAGGGCTGTTCATCACCCAATACAAAGCCGGTTTCGCGCTGGTCTTCTCCGAGAGTCACACGCTCTATGGTGAGACCGCGCGAATCCAGTATAAGGGTATCCACGCCGGCGACATTGTTTACCTCAAGGGTAGCCCGGCCGGCCAGGGTATGGGTATCGAAATTCACATCCAGATCGAGGCGGATATGGCGGACGATGATTTTGTCCGGCTCGGAATAGGAATGGATATCTTTCATGGATTTTTCTTCCTTTTTAACCGGCGAGCAGGCAGAAAAGGCAAGCAGAGTGAGCGTACAAATGCAGAGCAGCAGACCGGAGAAGCCGGTGCGTTGGTAAATATTCATCTCAGGGATCTTTCGGTTATTTATGGGAAAATTGACCTGATTTATTCATATCAGAACACAGCATGCAGGGATGTCGGAAAAACTGCGGGGATAAAAGGGTCAGGGCAGGCCCGGCTTATTTCCCCTCGACCTGCGTCGCGACGACCAGCTTTTTCACACCGGCCAGGCGGGCTTTGTCCATAGCAAAAACCACCAGCCCGTGGCGCACATCTTTGTCTGCACGCAGGCTCAGGGTGGCATCTTTCATCTCGGGCAGGACCGCCTTCAGTTTGTTCAGCAGGCTGTCCTCGGGGACGACATCGCTGTTGAGAAAGATATCACCTTCGGAGGTAATATAGAGAGTAAACTCCTTTTTCTCGCCGATTTCAGCACTGCCTGCCCTGGGCAGGGAAAGCTTGAGGCCGGGTTCATCCATAAATGTGGACGATACCATAAAGAAGATCAACAGCAGAAAAAGAACGTCGATCAGCGAGGTGATGTTTATCAGCGGTTTGCGTTTTTTTCGCGTGCTAAGCTGCATCCCTACCATCCACCTGTTTCAGTTCAAAGGTCCGGATTCTGGCAATCAGTTCAGAGCTGTATTTTTCGATATCCAGCACGATATTCTCAGCCTTGTCGGTAAAATAGTTGAAGAAGACCACCGCGGGGATACCGATCGACAGGCCGACGATCGTCGTGATCAGCGCTTCGCTGATGCCGACGGAGAGAGCTGCCGCCTGCCCGATGCCGACTTCGGAGATGACATTGAATACTTTCAGGATACCGATCACCGTGCCGAGCAATCCGAGCAGCGGCGCGATGCCTGCTACGGTTTCCAGCGTAACCAGCCCGCGCTCGAGGATGCGGATTTGCTGGCGGCCGGTCTCCTCCACCAGCTCTTTCAACTCTGCAGCCGGCAAACTGCGGTTTCTCAGCACCGAAAGCAGGATATTGGAAAACGGGCCTTCATTTTTCTCGCATATCGATTGCGCCAGGGTCAGTTCATCCTCGGCTTCGATATTTTCGACCACAGAGACGATCTCAGGGACGATGATCTTTTTTTCGCGCAGGGAAAACATCTTTTCGACAACTACAGCCAGGCCGATGAGCGAACACAGCCCGAGCGGGATCATGGTGATGCCACCCTTGACGAGAAACTCCCAGACGATTTGCATTGATTCCATTCACGATCCTCAGCGATTGATAAGATATTCAAACCGGACCCGGACTTCGAGGTAGTCTTCCGGGAAATTCTCAGGAAGCGGCGCAAAAGGCGCCGACGCCCTGACCGCATAAACGGCTGTCGTCATCAGACTCTCGTGGCCCACGGTGTCCAGCACTTTCAGCCCTTCCAGCCTGCCATCCGGCATGATGCGGAAGACCAGGGAAGTCTTGCCATCGATCAGCCCGAGGTTACGGAAAGCCGCCGGCGGGTTGTTTTTTCTTTCTATCGTTCTTTTCAATTTAAGCAGGTAAGGGGCGAAATCCCAATCATAAGTGCTCAACGAAAAGGCACCGGAATTGATCGCCCGCGAGGCCATATTGCGCATGGCTTCACGTTCCAGTTCGCCCTGATAACCGGTTCGCTGCTGTTTTTGCCTGCGGCCACCGGTGAGCAACTCTCTGCTGAAATTGTTGGCCGGCTTGGGACGTTTGAACAGCGGCGTCTCGGTCTTCTCCGGTTTTTCCTTGCTGCCTGCTGTCTTGCCATCCCGTTCATGCTCTGCTTCAGCCTGCTCCACACCACCGGGCTTTTCCGCAAGCTGGGCAAAACTGGCAAGGCCATCGGAAAATGCCTCACCCACAGGCAGGCTCTTGTCGGTGGCCTGGTCCTGCGCTGCGGCTGATTTGTCGGAAATATACTTCGGTTTATCTGTCGGAACAGGGTTGGTGATCTGGTTCGGGGTTTCTACGAAGGTAAACTCGAGAGGTGAGCGCTGTTCCGGCTGTTGTGCAAGCGGTTGCTGTTCCGGAACAGTGCTGAGCAGCAGGTTTTGGAGATAAAAATACACGCCTGATGATACAAAAAAGACGCCATGCAACAACAGCGAGATGAGAAGTGAAGCCAACAGCCAGTGGCGTTTAAAAAAGTTCTTCATTTTATATGTGATCGATGTCCCGCTTTCCATTCGCAGAACGCTCCCTGATGAATCAAGCGGGTAAACGATTCGTGTCGCTTTTTCCCTGGTTATCAACTTAACTCAGCTAATCGGGCCTGATGCAGATACCGATATGTGTCATCCCGGCCGAGCGAAGCGCAGTGCCGGGATCTCATCTTTTCAGGCACGTGCCTGAGTCAGGGAGATTCCGGTCTTCCCCTGCGGGGAAACCGGAATGACGGTTCTGATCCAGGCAGGTGCTGTGCTTACGCGGCCTGGTTGAAAGGATGCAACCGTGCTGAGTTAGCTGGATACCCTCACGCTTTTTCTGTTTAGCCCTGAATTTAAAGATACATGGACGCTTCGCGCAAGCAGGGTTTACCGAATGCATGAATTTGTCGTTTATGATTTTCCGGGGTAGCTTATCCCGCTCGCTGCTTTTTCAAACACAATATCATTATACCGGTCAAATCACAAAACGTTCGAGGTCCTCGGCAATTTCTATCACCGCCATCCCCGTGCTCCGGCACTGAGCGATGAGATCGACCCCCTCACACTCGGGGTACATGTGTGTCAGGATGACCTTTTTAACCCCTGCTTCTTCCGCCACTCTGCCGACATCCTGCGGGCGCATGTGGTAGTCCAGCGCTTGCTTTTCATTGGGAAATGCACACTCGATGAGCAAAACATCGGCAGAACGGGACAGCTCGATGAGATTTTCGCACGGGCCGGTATCGCCGCTATAGACGAAAGTACGCCCTGCGTGTTCGAAGCGATAACCATTGACTGGAACGCTGTGCTGCATCGGCAGGGTCGTCACGCGTGCCCCGGCGTAGGTTATACTCTGCTCACCAATCTCATGCAACCGAACCGGGAACCTGGTTTCCAGCAGCCACTCGCCATGCACAGCAGCCATTCCGGTGTACCATTTTTTCAAACCGGTGGGGCCAAAAATATCCAGCGGCTCGCTGCGGTCGAATTGCGTCGTGTAAGTGCTTGCCCAGAGGAAAGAGACCAGATCGGCGATGTGGTCAATATGGAAATGGCTGATAAAAATAGCGGAGATATCGCGGTAGGCAAGGCCGGCTTCCAGCATACGGCGCATGGCGCCGTCACCGATATCGAGCAAAATATCGTGCCCGCCAATGCGCAGGTGATACGCTGCCATCGAACGTTGGACAACGGCCGCGCAGGTTCCTGATCCCAGAATCGTCAACTGCATCGCTGTATCCGTCCGGCCATATCCGAGTTCATCAGTCCGTAGCAGTTTCTGGCTTGTGGATGGCAACGGTTTCTTCCACCCAGTTGAGATAGTCCGGCAGGCCATCGATGACGGGCAGGATAACCAGCTCCGGCACCTGATAATGGTGTATTTCAGACAGGCGGGATTTGATCGTCTCAGCGCGGGCACGGGTCGTCTTTATCACCAGCAGGTGCTCATCTTCGCTAACGACTTTCCCCTGCCAGTAATAGACCGAGCTGATGCCGGGAATGATATTGACGCAGGCAACGACGTGTTCCTGCACCAGGAAAGCAGCGATTTTTTGCGCGCTTTCGCGTGAGTCCGTAGTCGTCA
This sequence comes from Bacteroidota bacterium, assembly GCA_011375275.1. GTDB lineage: Bacteria > Zhuqueibacterota > Zhuqueibacteria > Zhuqueibacterales > Geothermadaptataceae > Geothermadaptatus. The sequence continues at coordinate 3,949 of DRLW01000719.1, read as the reverse complement.
ACGCAATGACGATATCCGAATGTGCTGTTTTCATCTATCCCATCATGTCGGTTTTATTGGTCTCCTGCAGAAATTTCTGATAGAACTCTCTGCCGGAAAACAACAGTGCACCCAACTCCCTCTGCTTGTCCATCTGCCCTCGTGCCGTGATCTGACGGGCCATGATCGCCGGCATCAAACGCAGCTTGCCCAACAGCAACTGATGCAGCAAATCGGCTTTCAGAGTGACCCGAACGTCGTTTTCATCATTGGATGCCCCATGGCTCAGGGACAACTCCCCGTTGTGAACACGCAGGCCGATCTCACTGCCGGAACCAGAAAGAATAAAACTGAAGCTGAGCTGGCTTGCAAGAATACTGTTGCGCATCTCAGAATCGTTTACAAGCCGGTTAAAATAGGCTTCAAAGTGGCTCTTTGCTGCCTCGTTGGACTGGAAATACTTCCCCATACGTCTTCCTCTCTTTGGTGCAAAGTAAAGAGCTGGTGCCATGGTGATATCACCAGACCGAATTGGGGCCGGGACAGCCAGCAGGCTTCTCCCCGCCAAATCAGCGAGTGTTCCGCATCGATACCACAGAAAGTCCGCTGATCGATGGCCAACTGCTCTTTTTCATTTTCCCGAAACCGGGCACAATGAAAAATTACAGAATATTGTCTCAAAAATATAATTTAATCGCACAAGAATCAAGGCATTAATTCTGCTTAGCACTGGTTATCCATTTAACTCAGCATAGTTGCATTTTTTCAGCCAGTCCACCAGAGCACAGCATGTGCCTACACCAGAACGGTCGGTCATTCCGGTTTCCCCGCAGGGGAAGACCGGAATCTCCCAGACTCAGGCACGTGACCGAAAAGATGAGATTCCGGCACTGCGCTTCGCTTGGCCGGGATGACACATTCCGGCTACTGAGTTTCACTGCCATGTGTACAATATTTTCAAACCGCAAAGCGCCAGGAAAAACGAGGTGGCTTATCAGGAACTGCTGGTACTGATTTTTACGACAGTCCTGCCTTCTTCACGCCTTGACGGTGTGAACAAAAGACTTTTCCGGGCGCAGCCCAAAGCTGACTTTTCATCAATAAACATAGCGCTTTTCGTTTATTTTTGCGGAATCGCCAATTCTCCACAACAACCCGAGCCGGAAAACTCATCCAGCACAAACAGCACGCGGCAGCTCGATCCCGCCATTAGCCCAGTCCAGCGGTGGTGCCTGCATCTGGCCGGCACACCGTACATAGCCCACACCCTGCTGATTCCACAGTTCCTGTTGCTCCCTGCAACCCGCCTCCGGCCATACCAGGCTTACTCCCTGCACTGACGGCCAATACGACCCAATCTGCGCTATGGCATCCGCAATGTTCTGTCCCGGCACAACCTGCACGACGCATCCGCCGCGCATGAACTCATGCTGAAATTTTTCCGGCATGATCACACAACTCGCGTGCGGGCGGCACTCTCTCGCCCAGTGCACGCCGAGCAAATCAAGCTCATCCTGTATCTGGCGCGATTGCAGTCCTGCGCCGGGCAGGGCGAACTGTCGCGCCACGTCATCCAGCACAGGAGCAAATTGCCTGGCAAAATCAAGGGTCTCCTGCTTGCCGCCGTGCACAAAAACAACCTGAACAGACAGGCAGCCGTTCTGGCGAAACAGAGCGACATCATGAGCAAGGGCGCGCAACTGCTCCGGAGAAGGCTCGCTGCTGCCGGCCCAGGCAATGCTGAACTTTTGCCCAAAGCCAAAAACCTGTTTGCGCCGGTAGGTATCCCGAATATCCCAAACGGTGAAGTCATTACCGAAAGCGAGGATGGTCTCTGCACTGCTCAGTAAAGCTTCTGTGGCCGGGCTGTCTGCAGGCCACGGATGCGCGACGATACCTGCTGGCTCAGCATAGCTTTCCTGCCATTTCTCCAGCAGCCAGGGCAAAAAATACGGTTCTGAGCGGGAAAGTTTGACCACCACAGGGCAACCGGCCGCGGCCTGAGCCACTGCCGGGGCAACCGCCACACCGGGAATGTTTCCGGCAGCCACGATCGCAACGCGGCGCCGGCACGGTGCTTTTATGCCCGAAAAATCCGGCCGTCCGCAGCTCAGCCCGGTCAAAATCACCCTCAGCCCGGCGCTGAGATCTGCCTTGCTCATCGCACCGGCCTGAGCCATGCCGGACAGCAGTGACGGCTCGGGTGGTTCCTGCGCCAGTCGTTGCCACAGTCCCTGCCAGCGTTCGAGGTAACTCTCCGGGTTCCGCCCCTCACTTTTCTGCGCGAGCTGGTTGAAAAGGGCGTCAAAATCTGCCGCGGTTTTATATTGTACACAATTCATTGGCGATACGAAAGCAGGCTCTCACTCAGCAAAGAACAACCACGCGGTTCTGCGCCGGGAAGCCTGCCGTGCAGGATGAGAGAATGGCCCTGTACCTGTCCCAGATCTTCAGTTTGCAGCATGGCCACCGAATCGAGATTGAGCAGATCAAAATGGCGCAGGATACCTTTGCTGCCCTCAGGTAATAGCTCCAGCGTGTCCGGATCGCAGGCCAGGCTGCGCAGCCAGGGCGAGCTGAGGTGTACAGCAGGGTCTGCACCCAACTGCCCGGAGAGGATACTGGTCTGGTAATATTGCGAGGACATTTCTGTCATGCCGTATTCATTGAAAATCATCGTTTCCGGAAGGGCAAAAACCGATGCTGTGCGCTGCAGCAGTTCGGCGCGGGGGATGGTGAGGTGCCGGCCTTTACTGCCACCGGTGTCCAGAATACGGCTGCCGGCCGGCAGAGGGATTCTCGCACCCGTTTCCTCCAGTGCAGTCACCAGATCTGCGAGCGCCAGAGAAGTGGCGAGAATGATGAGCGCTTTTCCGGCACCGGCGTACTCTTCCAGCCAGTCGCATGCGAATTCTACATCCACCCCTCTCGGCGTAAACAGAATCGCGCTGCCATCCTCACCGTATTCCCGCATGCACCAGGAAAACATCCTGCCCAGAGAACTGTGCGGGAAAAACTCCGCTGAGGGGCCGATGATCAGCATGGGGAGGCGTTGACGATCATCGAGGCAGGCGGCGGCAAAGCTTTTCAGGCTGCCTTTTTTGTAGAGGTCGAGATCATAGAAATAGTGCTCGCCGGGCTGGGTGCGTGTGGTTCCGCTGGTGTAAAAGACAAACCCGGCGTTTTCGAGGGGATGGCAGAAGAGAGGCACGGACTTGAAGCTGGTCGTCGTCACTGCCGGAATGTCCTGCCAGCGCTGCACCGTTTCCGGGGTCGCGTTGCGGAGCCGGCACAGGCGCTGGTAGGCCTCGTTATTTTCGAACTGGTATGCGAAAACTTCGAGGGCGAGATGATGAAACTCCTGCTCATGCTCAGTACCGGGAGAAAGGGAAAAAGCCGGGCTGGCATCGATGAAGTTGAGGATTTTTTCTTTGAGCACTGCACGCTGCGGCATCGTATGCAATCCCTGTTTGCTGGTGCTACAGATTCCGACTGTCCCGATTTTTCACAAATGAGCGCTGCGCACGGGGCTAGTCCTGAGCCACCGGTGGCTCCACCCATTTGCCGTGGCGCTTGATCAGCGCGATCAGCCGCTGATCAGCTTCCTGCTCGGGAATATTTTTTTCAACCCGCTCCTTGCCGACAAAGAGATCAACCTTTTTGTGTCCGGCACCGACATAACCGAAATCAGCATCAGCCATTTCCCCCGGGCCATTGACGATGCAGCCCATCACCGCGATTTTCACGCCTTTGAGATGCCCGGTTTTGCTTTTGATACGCTCGGTTGTACTCTGCAGGTCGAAGAGGGTCCGGCCGCAGGAGGGGCAGGAGATGAACTCGGTTTTCGAAATACGCAGGCGCGTGGCCTGCAGCAAAGTGTAGGCGAAACGGGTGGCATCCTCCGGCGCAACATCGCCGTCGATGAGCACGGCATCGCCGAAACCGTCACACATCAATGCGCCCAGGGTGG